>JACMLI010000420.1 GCA_014379705.1 Gemmatimonadaceae bacterium | reverse complement strand
GCACCGGCTTGCGGAGGGCGTTCGCCTTCGCCGCCACCATGCGGGCGACCGTGGGCGTCATCTCCGGCCGGAGCGTGATCTCGCGACCGCCCTTGTCGGTGAAGTTGTAGAGCTGGCCGACGATTTCTTCGCCGCTCTTCTTTGTGTAGAGCTCGAGGGTCTCCAGAGGCGGCCCGTCGTATTCGACAAAGCCAAAGCCCCGAGCCACGTCACGCCATCGGTCAAACAGCCATGACCGTTGGGCGAAGCTCTCGGGATAGAAGTCTCTGAATCCTGGTAAGGCCCCTGCCGACATTCGCTAAAGCTAGTCGGCTAGAGGACTTACCTGCAAGCGAGCCATGGCGTCGCCGACGGTGTGGAATGAGCCGGTCACGAGGGCGGTGCCTCCCGCCTCGTCAGCCGCCTTGAGGGCCGCGTCGAAATCGGGCTCCAGGGTCGCTGGAACACCGAGCTGTGATGCGAACGCCCCGACCTCGCTATGGTCCCACGCGCGGCTCGCCGGTGCCGTGGGCGCATTGGTCAGGATCAGGCGATCGACCTGAGTCGCGAGCGTTTCGAGGACCCCACGCCAGTCCTTGTCGTTGAGCACGCACACCACCGCGGTCACCGGCGATGGCACACCGACGTCGCGCAGCGTGTGCACGAGCACGCGCGCCCCGTCCGGATTGTGCGCCACGTCGAAGATCCATCGCCCGACCCGGTGGAAGCGCCCCGGGAGCCTAACGCGAGCGAGGGAACGGATGGCCGCATCCCAGCCTGGCCACCAGGCGGCGCCCGCCTCGCGGAGGGTGAGGAGCGCCACGAGCGTGTTGGAGGCCTGGTGCGCCCCCGCGAGCGGCGTGTGCACCTGCCGAATCCCCGTGTCGGTGGTGATCTGGAAGCGCGTACCGCCGTCACTCAGGGTGATGGCCGACGGGGGCATCGTGCGCCACGCATCGACAATCGGTGACGCCCCGCGGGCGCGCGCGTGGCCCGCGAGGAGTGCTGCGATGGCCGCGTCGGGCTCCCCGATCACGGCGGCAGCGCGTGACTTGAAGATCCCCGCCTTCTCTCCCGCAATGGCTTCACGCGTGCGTCCCAGCTGCTCCACATGATCGATCCCGATCGACGTCACGGTGGCGACCAGGGGCCGGACGACGTTGGTGGAATCAAGCCGCCCGCCGAGCCCCGTCTCGACGACCGCAATGTCGACCTCGCGCCTCGCGAACCAGGCGAACGCCATCGCCGTGGTGGCCTCGAAGAAGGTGACCCCGAGCTTCTCGACTGTCGGCGTCCACCGGCCAAGGAAGTCGACCACCCACGCCGGGTCGATCGCGGCGCCGTTCACGAGGAACCGCTCGCGAAAGTCGACGAGGTGCGGCGACGTGTATTTGCCGACGCGCAGGCCCTGCGATCGCAAGACCGCCTCGAGGGTCGCGCATACGCTGCCCTTCCCGTTGGTCCCGGCGACATGCAGGACGCGCAGCATGTGCTGCGGATTCCCAAGCGCCTTGAGGAACGCCTCCGTGCGTTCGAGGCCGAACTTGCTGACGCCGGTTGTCCGTTCGAAAAGCGCGTCGAGGGCGCGCTTGTAGCCCGTCAGCTCGTCGCCCATCCGGCCGCGGCGGGCTTGCCGCTCATGTGACGCAGGAGCCTGCCTAACGTCTGCTTGAGTTCCTTGCGATGCGCCACGAGGTCGAGCATTCCGTGGTCGAGGAGGAACTCGGCCGTCTGAAAGCCCTCGGGAAGGTCCTGGCCGAGCGTCTGCTTGATCACGCGCGGGCCCGCGAAGCCAATCACGGCACCCGGTTCAGCGAGGATCGCGTCGCCGAGCATGGCGTAGCTGGCGCTCACGCCTCCCGTGGTCGGGTTCGTCAGCACGGATACGTAGGGGATGCGGCGATCGGCGAGCTGCGACAGCACCGCCGATACCTTCCCCATCTGCATGAGCGACAGGATGCCTTCCTGCATCCGCGCCCCGCCGGAAGCGGACACGACGATCAGCGGGTGCTTTCGCTCCAGGGAACGCTGGGCGAGCCGCGCGATCTTTTCGCCGACCACGGAGCCCATCGAACCGCCCATGAAGGCAAAGTCCATGACCCCGAGGTTCACTGGCATCTCTCCGAGTTTCCCCGCCACCGTCAGGATCGCATCCATCTCGCCGGCGTTGGTCCGGGCCTTCTTCAGGCGCGCAGCGTAGTCGGGGAATCCGAGGGGATCGGTCGAACGCAGGTCGGCGTCGGTCTCTTCCCAGGAATTGTCGTCCATGATGATCTGGACGTACTCCAGGGCACGAATTCGACGGTGGTAGTCGCAACTGGGGCAGACGTTGAGATTCCGGGCGAATTTCTCCCGGATGTCCGTATGCCCGCATGCCTCGCACTTCTCCCAGGCGTCCGCCGGTATTTCGAGGCGCTCACGTCTGGGTTGGCGGGCTTTCTTCTCCTTTCGAAACCAAGCCATAGGACCGGAAGATGGGGCCGGCACGTACGCTGCGGCAGGGGGTTGCCGGGGGCTGGATGCTGGGGGCTGGATGCTGGGACCTGCGGCCGGCTTAACGCAGGGGTCGCAGAAGACGGTGAGGCGCAGAGGACTGCAACTGCTTTGGTCTCCCTTCGGACCCGAAGCAGACGGCGCGGCCGCCAGACGTCTCTTTCTTTTTGTGGCTGGGTGCTGGGCCTCAGGCGGGATTGGCGCTCAGGTACCCAGCTCCCGCAGCCAGTTAAAAGAAAAGCTCGTGAGTTCCCCTCGCGACGAAGAGTTCTGGTGAACGCGAGTGGCCGTCCTCTGCGCCTCAGCGTCCCCTGCGCCTCTGCGTTAAGCCGGCCGCAGGCCCCAGCCCCCAGCGGCGCCCCAGCCCAAGCTCGACCTACCCCCGAAACCCGATGGGTAACGCGTCCGCCGACCCACGCCCCTCCGCGGAGATCCGGATCAGGATCCCCACCGCGAGCCAGCACGCCAGCATCGCCGATCCGCCGTACGAGAAGAACGGGAGCGGAATGCCGGTGATCGGCATCAGGTTGAGCGTCATCCCGATGTTCTCGACCACGTGCACGAACCAGCTGCCGAGGAGCCCGAACGCGACGAGCGAACTGAAGCTGTCGCTGGCCCGCGACGCCACCCGGATCACGCGAAGGAACAGGAACAGGAACAGCATCAGCGCGAGGCTCACGCCAAGGAACCCGAGTTCCTCTCCCACGACGGCAAAGATGAAGTCCGTCGTTTGTTCCGGAAGGAACGCGCCACGCTTCTGCGTCCCGTCGAGGTACCCTCGCCCGGTCAGTCCGCCGGACCCAATGGCGATCTGGCTCTGGATCACGTGATATCCGCTGGCCCTGGGATCCTGCGACGGGTCGAGGAAGACGAGAAGGCGACGCTGCTGGTACGGATTGAGCTTCTCCCACAGGATCGGTGCCGCCACGCCCATCACGACGTTGGCCACGATCAGGACGACCCCCTCGACCACGTACGGCTTGTACCAGAGCACGACGGCGATGAGGATCAGGAACCACGCGCCCCAGAGCCCCGTGCTGAAGGCGAGGACGAGCGACACGGCGGGACTCGCGAGCAGGAGCAGCAGAGGGCCCGAAACGCCGGCCCAGAAGAGCATCGCGAAGAAGATGCCGATGAACACCATCCCCGTCCCGAGGTCCGGCTGTGCCATGACCAGGAGCCAGGGAAGAGCCACGGCCAGCGCGGGTTGCCAGAGCTCCACCAGGGACTTGGGCGGGTCGCGTCGCGAGGACAGCAGGCGAGCCAGCATCAGGACCACGGCGACCTTGGCCAACTCGGCCGGCTGACCCAGCCGGATGCCGCCGATCGTGAGCCACCCCTTGACGCTCGCCGCCGTGCCCGCCCCTGAACCGAAGAAGAGCGTGACGACGAGCAGCGTGATCGAGAGCGCGTACGCCGGAAGTGTGGCCCACTCGAGGAATCGCACCGAAGCCCGGGAGACCACCAAGGCGCCGACCACCGCAACGCCGAACCACGCCAGCTGGCGCTGGTAGGCCCCGAGGTCCGTCGCGACGCGCGCGTCCGTCTGTCCGGCCGAGTAGACGACCGCGATGCCGTATGCCGAGAGGAGTAGCGCGAGGATCGCCAACGGATAGTCGGCGACGACTTTCCGGATCAATCCCCCTCCACGTTCACCGGCTCGATCGCCGGCCGCTTGAGGTAGTGGGAGATGACCTTCGACGCGATGCGCGCCGCCGCGTAGCCGTGCTCGCCCTGCCACAGGACCACGGCGACCACGATCTTCGGCGCCTCCTGCGGCGCGAAGCCGACGAACCAGGCGTGGTCCTTGGCCGTCTCGTTCTGCGCCGTGCCGGTCTTGCCTGCCAGCTGCACCCCCTCGATCGCCGCGCTCCCTGCCGTGCCGCGCCCCGACACCACGTCACCCATCGCCGCGCGAAGCCCGGCCAGTTGCTGCGGGGTGAGGTTCATGATCTGCGTGCGCTCCGGCGAGCGCGCGACCACTTCGGGGCGCGCGGAACGTCCGTCGGTGGCCAGCGCCGTGTAGAAGCGCGCCATGTTCAGCACGGTTTGGGTATTGTAGCCCTGGCCGATCGAGAGGTTGAGCGTCTCGCCATTGGACCACTTCCCCTTGCCGAACACCCGGTCGAGGTAGGCCGGCGCATCGGGCCACCGGGGGGCCACTTCATTCGGCAGGTCGATCCCGGAGCGCTCGTTCATCTTGAGCGACACGCCCCCCGCGAGGAGTCGCGACAACGTGATGCGGAGCCCGAGCTGGTAGAAGTACGTATCGCACGACTTCGCGATCGCCTGCGTGAGGTTCAGGTTGCCGTGGCCCTTCTTGTCCCAGCATTTCCAGTAGCGCGACCCGAACTGGTAGCCCCCGTTGCACGTGCGCTCCATGTGCGTGTCGAACGTGGCAATCCCTTCCTGGAGCGCGATGGCTGCAGTCGCCAGCTTGAACGTCGACGCCGGCGGATACCGGCCCTGCATCGCCTTGTTGTACAGAGGTTGCCGGGGGTCGTCGTGCAGCATCTTGTAGTAACTGGTCGGCACGCCGCCAATGAATCGGTTCGGATCGAAGGACGGGGAGCTGTGCAGCGCCAGCACGGCGCCGGTCGTCGGGTCGAGCGCGACCACTCCGGCAACCAAGGTGTCGCCGAGGTAGTTCGACACGAAGCGTTGCAGGTCGAGGTCGATGTTCGTGCGCAGTGCCTGCCCTGCCACGGGGAGCACGTCCGGACGGTCGGCCTGGTCGCGCACGACGCGTCCGCGCGCATCGACTTCGACGAAACGGCTCCCTTCGCGTCCGCGCAGTTCCGTCTCGTACTGCTTTTCGAGCCCGCCCTTCCCAGTTCCATGCCGCTCTTGTAGCCCTCGAATTGCGGCAGCGTCAGCTCCTTCTCGGAGATCTCGCCGGTATAGCCCGTGAACGCGGCGACGGCCGGGCCATCCGGGTAGTAGCGCTTCGGTGCCGATTGAATGATCAGGCTCGGGAACTCCACGCGGTGCTCCTCGAGCACCGACACCTGGTCGAATGACGCGTCGGCCAGCACCACCGTGGGCCGGTTGGGCTCCCGCCGATAGCGACGCACGGCCTCGTCGATGTCCTCGGGGGAGAACGCGATGATGCTCGTCAGGCGCGTCAGCGTGGCCCGCAACGAGTCCGCCGACGGTCCGAGCAGCGACACCGAGTACCCCGGCACGTTTTCGGCGATCACCTCGCCATGCCGGTCGTAGATGATCCCGCGCGCCGCGGGGATCGGGACCTCGCGCAGCCGGTTGCGCTCCGACGAGAGGCGATACCGGGCCGAGTTGAGCACCTGCGCGCGGAAGAACGCCGAGGCGAGCACGCCGACGGTAAGCAGGACCACCGTGGCGGCCACGCGCCCGCGGCGCTGTACATCGTTTGGGTGGAAGCTCATGTCTGGTTCGCCTCCAGCATGCCGCGGAAGAGCATCAGCACCACCAGCCCGACCAGCGCGGTCTGCGCCGCCGAGAGGGGGGACCACAACGCCACCTGCGCGGCCATCTCGAGGAACGTGCGTTGCCGCTCGAGCAGGATGAACAGGACGTCGAACGCCCACTTCCCCACGAAAAAGAAGAAGGCGTGCAACGCGACGTTGTCAGAGAAGAATACCGCCTTGAGCCACGACGCAGTGAAGCCGATGACCGAGAGCGCAAATGCCGTCACGCCGAAGGTGGCCGGGGCCAGCGCGTCGGCCAGGAGCCCCGTACCGAACCCGAGCAGCGCGGCGACGCCGGGACGCACCCGAACTGCGGCCAGCAGGATCGCCACGATGAGGAAATCCGGCTGGGACCGCCACGAAAGCAGCGGCCGCACGGTAAAGTGCAGCGCGACGAGGAAAGCGAAGAGCAGCGCCGTGCGCGCTACTTTCTGCCAACTCATGGGCGGCGGGCGGTGTCGCGCCGCACTCCGGGTGCGACACGCGTCGTGTCACGGGGGGCAACCCCAGCAGCGGCGGCGACACTGTCGGCGGCGAGACGTGCCGCGGCCGTTGAGTCAATCACCCGCTGCCTGGCCGCGGAATCCGCGGTGGCTCGACGAGCCAGGGAGTCACCCGCCGCCACGACCCGCGCGACGACAGCCGCGCCCGCGCCCGCCGTGTCCCACATGCCGGCGAGGTTGTCGGTGACAAGGACGGGTGACAGCACCATGACGTTCGACACGTCCTGGGGGCGCACCGATGGACGGAGGAGGTACGTGCGCGACCACTGCTCCGTCGTCTTGAGTTCACCGATCACGGTGCCAATCAGGATGCCGCGTGGGAACACGCCGCCGAGGCCTGACGAGGCGATCAGCGTTCCCGGCTTGAGGGGATCGCGAAAGGCCACTCCACGCATCTCGAGGAGCATGCGCTCCGGACCCGCGCAGGCCGCTTCCCCTGCCCCGCGGCAGGCCTCGTCGTTGCCACTCAGGTGCGGCGTGACGATGCCGAACGTGGCGCCATCGGCCGACATGGCGGAGACGCGAAAGTCGGGGTGCGACCACAGGATCGCCTGGCTGGTGGTGTTGCCGACCGACGTGACGAGTCCAACGACGCCTTGCGGGGCCACGACCGCGGAGCGCGGGACCACGCCAGCCTTCGCGCCGACGGTCAGGAGGAGCGCATGGCTCTCGCCGATCCCCTGCCCATGCAGCCCTTCGGCCGGCACGAACCCGCGCTGCACCCGGTGGCCCAGAGCAAGGAGCTGGCGGAGCCGCAGGTTCTCGGCTTCGAGCTGCCCCAGCTGGACGACGCGGAGCGCGAGGGAATCCACGCGCGCCGCGACCTGCTCACGTTCCGCCAGCGCGGTGCGCGCCCGTTCGCTCCGCAGCTGCAGCGCGAAAACCGGGGCGGCGAAGGTGCGCTGGAGAACCCCGGCAATCGCGTCCCGCGTCGGCGTGGGAAGGACGATGGCGAGGAGGGCGAGCAGGGTGCAGGCGACCAGCAGCGCCGCGTCGACCCGTGAGCTCGCCCGTGCCGGACGCGCCATACGCCGCGGTCAGGAAGAAAGGACGGAGAAGTACTTCTGTTCGTCGTCCAGGATGCGCCCGACGCCGCGCACGACGCAGGTGAGCGGATCCTCGTCGACGTGAATCGGAAGGCCGGTCTCGTGCTGCAGGATCACGTCGAGGCCACGGATCAGGGCTCCGCCCCCCGTCATGACGATGCCGCGGTCGACAATGTCGCTCGCGAGCTCAGGCGGGGTGATTTCGAGGGCGCGACGAACGGCGTCCACGATCTGCTGGATCGGCTCCTGGATCGCCTCGCGGATCTCCGTGGAGTGGATGTGCACGATCTTCGGGATGCCCGACACGAGGTCGCGTCCCTTCACGTCCATCTCCCGCTCTTCGGCGAGCGGCGCCGCCGAGCCGACATGGATCTTGATCTGCTCCGCCGTCGGCTCGCCGATGAGGAGATTGTAGTTCTTGCGCATGAACTGCACGATCGCCGTGTCGAGCTCATCGCCCGCGGTGCGGATCGACGTGTCGGAGACAATGCCCGAGAGCGCGATGACGGCGATCTCGGTGGTGCCGCCGCCGATGTCGATGACCATGTTCCCGGTCGGCGTCTCGATCGGCAAACCGACGCCAATGGCCGCCGCCATGGGCTCGGCGACCATGAAGACTTCCTTGGCGCCCGCGCCGAGGGCGGAGTCGCGCACGGCGCGCCGTTCGACCTCGGTGATCCCGGACGGCACGCAGACGATCACGCGCGGCTTGATCTTGAACATCCGGTTCTTGATGATCAGCTCCAGGAAGTACCGGAGCATCTTCTCGGTGACGTCGAAGTCGGCGATGACGCCGTCCTTCATGGGCCGGACGGCGATGATGCCATCGGGAGTGCGACCCAGCATCCGCTTTGCCTCGAGCCCGACGCCCTTCACCTTCTTCGTCTCGCGATCCAGGGCGACGACGGAAGGCTCGTTCAGGACGATGCCTTCTCCCTTCACGTAGATCAGGGTGTTCGCCGTGCCAAGATCAACGGCGATTGCATTCGCGGGAAAGAGCTTGCCACCCTTGGGAAAGGGCCAACGCATGTATTTGAACACCCTGGCGCTCGTGAAGCGCCGGTGAGTTGAGAGCGTGCCGGGGTCAATCGCCTCGAAGCTAGCACTGCACATGACGTGGTGCAAGGCGTTGCCAAATCACAACCTAGGCGCTCGGTCGACTTCACGCGGGGCGACCTCGTGCGCATATGGAAGACGACTGGTGAGTCAAAAAGTCTCACGGTAGAGCCCGTCGTCATGACCGAACGGCCAGCCTGCTAACCGTTCAGGGGTGCGCTGCAGGCTCGGTCAGGATGTCCGCAGGCCGGTGCTGCCGAAGCCCCCCGCGCCGCGATCGGTGGCGTCGAGGCTCCCGGACTCGGCGAGGTCGGGGGTTTCGAAGCGGGCGAAGACGAGCTGGGCGATCCGATCCCCGCGCCTAACGAGCACCGGCTCGGCCCCGAGGTTCATGAGGATCACCTTGAGCTCCCCGCGATAGTCCGGATCGATGGTGCCCGGCGCATTGGGCACGCTGATGCCGTGCTTGAGCGCGAGCCCGGAGCGCGGCCGCACCTGCATCTCCAACCCCGCGGGCAACGCAAACGCGAAGCCCGTCGGCACCGCGCGCCGCTCGTTAGGTGCCAGCGTGAAGTCGGGCTCCGCGCTGCACACGTCGTAGCCGGCGGAATGGGCGGTTTGACGGGCCGGGAGCGGAAGATCGGGGTTGGTGGGGAGGCGGAGGATCTGGACGGTCATGTGTCTGAGGGCGTGTGAGGCGTATAGGGCGTGTGAGACGTACGGGGTGCCCGAGGGGCCTTGCGGTCAGGCAGGTCAACACGAGGACTGCATCAACGCAGCGGCGCGCCGAGCAGAAGGCCCCGCGCGCCACGCCTTACACGCCCCACACGCCTCACTTGCCCCGTGCGCCCGCCCTACGCGAGGAACTGCGCCGGCTCGTGATACTCCATCCCGAACGCCTCCGCCACGCCCGGATACGTCACCTTGCCGTCGAACATGTTCAGGCCCTTGAGCAGCGCCGGGTTGTCGCGCAGCGCCTGCTTCCAGCCCTTGTTGGCCAGCTGCATCGCGTACGGCAGCGTCGCGTTGGTCAGGGCGAGCGTCGACGTGCGCGGCACGCCGCCCGGCATGTTCGCCACGCCATAGTGGATCACGCCATCGACCACGTACGTCGGGTTCTCGTGCGTCGTCGCCTTGATCGTCTCCACGCACCCGCCCTGGTCGATCGCCACGTCCACGATCACCGAGCCCGGTTGCATCCGCTTGAGGTCCTCGCGCCGGATCAGCCGCGGGGCCTTCGCGCCCGGGATCAGCACGCCGCCCACCACCAGGTCCGCCGTCGCGATCTGCTCCAGGATGTTGTGGCGATTGGAGTAGATCAGCTGAACGTTCGCGGGCATCACGTCCGAGAGGTAGCGCAGGCGGTCGAGCGAGATGTCGAGGATCACGACCTTGGCGCCCATGCCCGCCGCCATCTTCGCGGCGTTGATGCCGACGATGCCGCCGCCAAGGATCACGACCTTGGCCGGTGCGACACCCGGAACGCCACCGAGGAGCACGCCACGGCCGCCGTAGAGCTTCTCCAGGTACTTGGCCCCTTCCTGCACCGCCATCCGTCCGGCGACTTCCGACATCGGGATCAACAGCGGCAGGTCGCTCGGCGGGAGTTCCACCGTCTCGTATGCGATGCACGTCGCGCCCGATGCCATGTGTGCGCGCGTCAGCTGCTCATCGGCGGCGAAGTGGAAGTACGTGAAGACCACCTGGCCACGCTTCATCCGGGGCCACTCGACCCCGATCGGCTCCTTCACCTTGATGATCATGTCTGCGCCGGCCCATACCGCGTCCACGCTTGGCTCGACGGACGCGCCGACCGAGATGTAATCCTGGTCGGTGAACCCACTCCCATCACCGCCGCCCTTCTCGACCACCACCTGGTGGCCCGCTGCCACGAGGGCCTCGGCGCCCGCCGGGACGAGGGCGATGCGGTTCTCGTTGGTCTTGATCTCCTTCGGTACGCCGATGCGCATGTTCGTTAGGTCCGGGTGGTGGAATCAGTCGCTGGGACCCGAGGGGCCCAGGGTAAGGATGGTCATGGCGTCGGGGGCGAAGAACTCGCGCGCCACGCCGGCCACTTCCGCGTCCGTGATCGCATCGACGAGGGCCAACACCTCGTCGAGCGGACGAAACGGCTCCCCGTAGAGTTCCGTGGCCGCGGCACGATACAGCCGCGCACCCGGACTCTCCAGTGAGAGCGTGATTTGTCCCTTGAGCTGGGACTTGCCCATCTGCAGCTCGTCGTCGGGCAGGCCGCGGGCCACCACGTCGGCGAGCTCGCGATTCACCGAGGCGATGGCTTCGGGGACCTGTTCCGGGGACGTGGCGAGATAGACGCCGTGCATCCCGGCCCCGGAGTAGTGGTGGTGGAACGCGTAGATCGAATACGCGAGCCCCTTCTCTTCGCGAATGCGCTGGAACAGGCGCGAGCTCATCCCGCCGCCAAGCACGGACGTGAGCAGCGTCAGGGCATACCGACGATCGTCGCCGTACGGGAAAGCCGGGGCCCCCATCACCACATGACTCTGGGCGGTGTCGCGCTCCACCTGCCGGCGGGCCGTGACGTATGTCCCCGTGGGAGGGGCAACCGGAGCCGGGACGTCTCCCCGCGGCACGTCGCCCCAACCGGTGCGCAGCAACACGTCCACCAGCGCCTCGTGCTCCACGTGCCCCGCGGCGGAGACCACGATCTGTTCCGGGCGGTACGCGCGCGCATGCAGGGCCCGGATGTCGTCGAGGCGCATCGCCCCGACCGTGCCCCGGGTCCCGAGGATCGAGTACCCCAGGGGATGCGCTCCCCACATCAACTCGTTATGCAGCTCGAAGACGATGTCATCGGGCGCATCCTCGACCATCGCGATCTCCTCGAGCACGACCTTCCGCTCGAGTTCCAGGTCGCTGTCGCGCAACAGGGGCGCGAACATGAGGTCGGCCATCACGTCAGCCGCCTGGGGCAGGTGCTCGTCGAGCACGCGAGCCTGGAAGGCGGTGTGCTCGCGCGACGTGTACGCGTCGAGCGAGCCACCCAGCGCCTCGAGGGCGAGGGCGAGCTCCCGCGCCGTGCGACGCTGGGAGCCCTTGAACACGAGGTGCTCGAGCATGTGGGACACGCCCATCTGCTCACGTACCTCGTGCATCGATGCCGACCGTACCCAGGCACCGAGTGCGACGGACCGGACATGCGGCATGTATTCCGACACGACCGTCAGCCCATTGGGCAGGGTCGTGCGGTGCAGCCCGGTCAGGTCACCCGCGGACAGCACGGAGGAAGACTGGACGATCACCTCCGCCCACGCCCACCGCCACTGCGTCCGCCGCGATCACCACCTTCGCGACGCGGACGGCGCTCGCGTTCCTCGGACCCTTCTCCGTTGGACGCACCTTCACTCGCGCCACCCTCGCCCGCAGGTGCGTTCGCTTCGGCCTCGGTCATGCCTTCGGGCTTTGGCTGCAGCGCCTTCATGGACAAGCGCAGGCGGCCGCGCTCATCACGGTCGATGAGCTTCACCGTGACGCGCTCGCCCTTCTTGACGACATCCTCGGTCTTCTCGACGCGGGTGTGCCGCATCTCGGAGATGTGGAGGAGGCCCTCGGTGCCCGGCATGATCTCGATGAACGCGCCGAACGCCGTGATGCTCTTGACCGCACCTTCGTAGGTCTCACCGACGATCGGCTCGGCCGTGATGGCCTGCACCATCTGGCGAGCACGTTCCATCGCTTCGCCGCCGACGGCCGCGATCGTGACGAGGCCCGAATCGTCCACCGTGAGCTCGGCACCCGTCTCTTCCTGGATCCCGCGGATCGTCTTGCCCTTGGGTCCGATCAGGTCGCCGATCTTTTCGGGGTTGATGCTGAGCGTGATGATGCGCGGGGCGTACGCCGAGAGGTCCGCGTTCGGAGCGCTCAACGCCTTCTTCATCTCGCCGAGAATGTGCAGGCGGCCTTCGCGCGCCTGTGCCAGCGCCTCGCGCATGATGTCGAGGTCGAGGCCCTGGATCTTGATGTCCATCTGGATCGAGGTGATCCCGTTTTCGGTCCCCGCGACCTTGAAGTCCATGTCGCCGAGGTGGTCTTCGGTGCCGAGGATGTCGGTCAGGATCGCGTACTTGTCGCCTTCCTTGATCAGGCCCATCGCCACGCCGGCCACCGCAGCCTTTGTGGGCACGCCGGCATCGAACAAGGCCAGGGAACCCCCGCAGACCGACGCCATGGACGACGACCCGTTGGACTCGAGCACGTCGGACACGATGCGGATCGTATACGGGAAGTCCTGGAAGTCGGGGAGCACAGCCTGCAGGGCCCGCTCGGCGAGGTTGCCGTGGCCGATCTCGCGGCGCGAGGTGCCGCGCATCGGGCGCACTTCACCGGTGGAGAACGGCGGGAAGTTGTAGTGGAGCATGAACGACTGCGTCGACTCCCCGGACTCGTGGATCGAGTCGAGGCGCTGGACATCGGCGGCCGTGCCTAGCGTACAGGCGACGAGGGCCTGCGTCTGGCCGCGCGTGAAGAGCGCCGAGCCATGTGCGCGTGGCAGGACAGCGGTATCGATGGAAATTCCGCGCACCTCGGTCGACGAGCGGCCGTCGACGCGCTTCTTCGTGTCGAGCACCTGCGAGCGGAGGGCGACATACTCGAGGTCATCGAGCACGGAGCCGACGAAGGGGGCCCAGTCCGGGTTGGCGGCGACCAGCGTGGCCTTCGCGTCCTTCTTGACCTTCTCGATCGCCTGCACGCGCGTGGCCTTGTCCTTCTGGTTGAGCGCCGTCGCGATGCGGGCCTCGGCTTCCTTCTTCACGGCCGCGAGGATCTCGTCGGCCACCGGAGTCTTCGACCACTCCATCTTGTCCGTGCGGCCCTTGGCGAGCAGCTCGTTCTGGTAGCCGATGAGTTCCTTGATGCCGGCGTGTCCGATGGTGAGGGCCTCGAGCGCATCGGCCTCGGTCACTTCATTCGCGCCGCCCTCGACCATCAGGATCGAGTCGGCCGTGCCGGCAACGACGATCTCGAGGTCGCTGTATTCGAGCTGCTGGAACGTGGGGTTGAGGATCCACTTCTCCTGCACGCGGCCGACGCGGACGCCGGCGAGCGGGGTGGCGAAGGGAATCTTGGAGGCATTGAGGGCGAACGACGCGGCGAGGAGGCCGAGGACGTCGGCGTCGTTCTCCTGGTCGGCCGAGATCACGTAGATGTAGACCTGCACCTCGTTCTTGAAGCCTTCCGGAAACATCGGCCGGATCGAGCGATCGATGATGCGTGCCGAGAGAATCTCATGATCGTGCGGCCGACCTTCACGCTTGATGAAGCCACCGGGGATCTTGCCCGCTGCGTACGTCTTCTCGCGGTATTCGACGAGGAGCGGGAAGAAAGGAAGGTTGCTCTGGTTGTCGCTGACGGTGACCGCAGCGAGGACCATGGTGTCCCCGAACTTCACGAGCGCCGACCCCGCGGCCTGCTTGGCCATCCGACCCGTTTCGATTGACAGAGGGCGGCCCGCGAAGGTCTTTTCGATTCTTTGCATCGTGTGATTGCCTCATGGCGCGCTGCATGCGGCGCCCGTTCATGGGCGCCGGAGCGCAAGTGGACCTGAAAGTGACTGCAACACAAAACGCGCCGGGGCTGAGCGCCCCCGCGCGTGGACTACCTAGGAATGGAGACTAGTGGCGCAGGCCAAGGTCGCCGATCACCTGACGGTACCCTTCAACGTCGGATGACTTGAGGTACTCGAGGAGGCGACGGCGCTTACCAACCATCTTCAGCAACCCGCGACGACCATGATGGTCCTTGGGGTGCGACTTGAAGTGGCCCGTGAGGTAATTGATACGCTCCGTGAGCACGGCGACCTGCACGCGCGGAGATCCCGTATCTGTCTCGTGCGTCTTGTACTTAACGATCGTCGCTGCCTTTTCAAAAGCCATGGTGTATATTCTCCGGGCGACCCTCGCCCATTCTTAGCTAAGTTGTTTGAAGCATAAGAACTTACTGGTCGTCACCTCACAAGTAAAGGCGTCGACACGGTGCCCGAACGATACCTCGGCAAAACCCTCGGAAAGTACCGCGTCGAGGAGCTGATCGGCTCGGGGGGCTTCGCCTGGGTATACCGCGGGTACGACCCCACGCTCGAGATCCCGGTCGCCCTCAAGGTCCTCAAGCCGCAGTTCGCGGGTGATACCACCTTCGAGGATCGCTTCCGAAAGGAGGCGTCGACGGCGGCGCGACTCCGCCACCCAAACATCGTCAAGATCTACGAGGTCGGCCGCGATGGTGACGCGGTCTACTTCGCCATGGACTTCCTCCCCTCTGGGCTGGCGAACAAGCTCGACACTACGCCCTTCCTCGCGGAGGAGTTCGTCATCAAGGTGGGGATCGATGTGGCGCGCGCCCTCGGGTTCGCCCACCGCGAGGGGGTAATCCACCGGGACATCAAGGTCGACAACATCCTGTTCGACGTCCACGGGAATGCGGTGGTGGCGGACTTCGGTATCGCCCGCGCCGTCTCCGGCTACACGCAGCAGACGGGAACGAACATGGTCGTCGGGACGCCACAGTACTTCGCCCCCGAACAGGCCCGCGCCAAGCCCCTCGACGGTCGCGCAGACATCTACTCGCTCGGCGTCTCCATGTACCGCTCCGCGACGGGCCGCCTCCCGTTTGAAGGGGACGACTGGTACGAGATTGCCAGGGCCCACGTCGAAGACGCGCCACCGAGCCCCCGCTCGATCACCACGAGCGTCTCGCCGGCCTTCGAGCGGCTGATCCTGCGTTGCCTCGCCAAACACCCCGACGACCGCCCCGCAACCGGCGAGCAGCTGGCGGACGAGTTGAATGAAGTGCTGGCCAATCCGCGCGCCGGGGGTTCGCTCGGCACCTCGGGTGTTTTCCTCTCCCCGACCGAGACGCCGACCGTCCGCGAGCGTGCCCTGGGTGGGAAGCGCCCTCGCAAGGCGAGTCGCGGTCGACGGGCGGCGCTGGCGGCGCTTAGGATAATCGTGGTCGCCGCCGCGGCGCTCCCGATCGTGGCGCGGCGCAACAGCCCGGCGGCCTCTCTGCTCCCCCCGCCAACGCTCCCCACCCAGGTGTTCACCGCGAAAATCGCCGATACCGTCTTGAGCGGTGCCCGTCCGGTCCCCATCGACTCCGTGATCGCAGCGATCCGGCGCGGCGACACGTCGATGATTCGTCGGCCCATCACCCGTCTGACGATCGAGGCTCCGGAGGCCGCCAGCGTCACCGTGAACGGCGTGCCGGTGGGAAATGGAGCCTGGTCGGCGGACACGATGAAGCCCGGACTGCACACGGTGCGAGCGACCGTGACGGCACCCGATGGATGTGAGAGTGCATCGCAAACGCGTTCGATCCAGGTGCGAAGCGGGGCAACGCAACGGGTGCAACTTCCCGTGCGTTCTTGTGGCACCCTGTCGATCAGCCTTCGGGGCACGCCGCTGCCGTCAGGGGCTCGTTATGAAATCCAGGGCGACGGGGTTCGCAAGGAAGGCCCACTCCCCATGACGGGAGTCCTGGTGCTCCCAACGGGCTTGTATGACTTGCGCGTCACGGCGGACAAACCCTGCCAGGACTACGAGCAGCAGGAGGTGCAGATTGCGGTGGAGCGGCCGGTGACGCGCCTCATCAGCCTGATCTGCGACGGGAAGGACGACGCGCGTTAGGCAGTCACTTCGTGAGCGCGGTCGTCGCGACGCCCACGGCACCACCGAGGAGCAGCCCCGCCCAGAAGGGCGCGCCACGGTACCATCGTCGCCCGGGCGCTGGCATCGTCGCCACGTGGTCGATCGACACGGCGGTCGTCTGCCCGGTGACCATCGCGGTCGCAACGCCATCGCGCACGAAGGCCACCCGGTAGCGCGCCACCAGCTGGTCGCGCCGGCGCGGATCGACCGCACTCCCCTGGAGTCCGGGCGCCACCCACTTCTCCGTGCCGACGCGGAAGTTGAGCGACGTGTCGCTCACCGCCGTGATCTCGAAACGTACCAGGCGCTGCTGCGCACCCAGGGCGGCGGGCACCAGGCAGGCCGGCGCGGCCGCGAATGCGACTCCAAGCAGAAAACGGCGAGACAAAATCACGAAAACAGGGCCTTGATGTCGTTGAACATGACGAGGACGAAGATCATCAGCAGGAAGAGCATGCCGGCCCGCATGATGTACTCCTGCGCGCGCATGCTGAATTCGCTCCCCTTGATGGCTTCCACTACTCGCAGGACGATTTGCCCACCATCCAGCAACGGCAACGGGATCAGGTTCAGGACCGCGATGTTGATGCTGAGGAAGGCGAGCAGATACAGCAGCGTCTCGACCCCGCTCTGCGCCGCCTGGTACGACACCTGGGCAATCCGGATGGGCCCGCCGAGCTGCTTCACCGACACGTCGCCGCTGAACAGCCCACCGACGACCTTGAACACGTCCGACCCCATGGCCACCGTGCCCTTCCATCCGTCGGTGACGGCTGTCCCGAAGGTCACCGATTCCCGCTGCGCACGGCGCGGCTGGGCGATACCGATGCGCCCGACGGTGGCCGGGGCTCCGGTGGCCGGATCGGGCTCCTGCACCCCCTCCGGAGTCACCTGCAACGTGGCGCGTTCCCCGCCGCGACGGATGACGTCGAGGGAGACGGCCTTCCCCGGGGAGTTCGAGATCACGTCTACCACGTCGGTCCAGCGCTGCACCGCGGCGCCATTGATCGCCACGATGGAGTCACCCACCGCCATCCCGGCGAGGGCTGCTGGACGACCGGCGACCACCGAGTCCACCACGGCCGGCAGGTACGGGCGCCCGTAGTGGTACACGCTCCCGATGGCGACGACGAGGGCGAGAATCGCATTCATGATCACGCCGGCCGACAACACGAAGATCTTGGCCCAAAGGGGCTTTGACTCGACCCAACGCTCGCGTGGCACCGGCCTTGGCCCGAAGGGCTTGAGCGCGGTGGGGTCGAAAGGGATGGGGTTCAGTCCCTTCTGGTGCCCGGGGGTCCCTTCGGAAGCCTCGGCGTTGCCGACGTCCGTGTTCCCCTCGATGGCGTTCCCCTCGGAATCGCGCGTCGCCATCGCGACGAAGCCGCCGACGGGAAACCAGGAGATGCGGTAGTCGGTCTCGCCGCGCCGGATGCCCCACAACCGTGGGCCCCAGCCAAAGGAGAAGACGGGTGCATAGACGCCGACGAACTTGGCGGCGAGGAAGTGGCCGAGTTCGTGGACGAAGACCACGAGGCCGAAGACGATGAGCGGGGCGAGCCAGGCTAGCATCTGCAATGTTCCCGAACGAGGTCCCTGGCGGCCGCGTCGGCCGCCATCAACTGGTCACGCGTCGAACCCGGCATCCCGCCTAACGCGTCGAGCGCCGCGCTGATGGCCAACGGAATGCCGCCAAACTGGATCCTTCCATCGAGGAAAAGGGCGACGGCCTGTTCGTTCGCCGCGTTGAACACCGCGGGAGCCGCGCCTCCCCTACGCCCGGCACCGACCCCGAGTTGCAGCGCCGGAAAAGCATCGTGGCGCACGGGCTCGAACGTCAGCGGCGATGCCCCCACCGGGTCGAACCGTGGTACCCCGGTGTCGTCCAGTCGGTCAGGGTGCGTCAGCGCGTACAGGATCGGTAGCTCCATCGAAGGAACCCCGAGTTGGGCCAGGACGCTCCCGTCGACGAACTCCACCATCGAGTGCACGATGCTCTGGGGGTGCACGACGACTTCGATGTTCTCGTAGGGCACCCCGAACAGGAAGTGCGCCTCAATGACCTCCATGGCCTTGTTGGCCAGGGTGGCACTGTCGACCGTGATCTTTCGTCCCATCTGCCACGTGGGGTGCTGCAGGGCGTCGGCAAGGGTGGCCGCGCGCAGGCGTTCGGCGTCCCAGGTCCGGAAGGGGCCGCCCGACGCCGTCAGGATCAGCCGACGGACTTCGGTACCAGGGCGCCCGGCGAGGCATTGAAGGATTGCCGAGTGTTCGGAGTCGACGGGAACGACGCTTCCCTGCCCGGCTCGCGCGGCGTCCATGACGAGCTGCCCGGCGACCACCAGGGATTCCTTGTTGGCGAGGGCCACCCGCTTGCCCGCGCCGAGGGCCGCCAGGGTCGCGTCGAGGCCCGCGGCGCCGACGACGGCATTGAGGACGATGTCGACACCCGGAAGGGTCGCCGCCGTCGTCAGGACGCTCGGCCCCTGACACCAGCCGGCTGGCACCTCCCCCGATGGCTCGACGATCCCCACCCAGGGCACGTCGAGCGCCGCGGCGCACTTCGCGAGGTCGTCGAGGGCGGAATGCGCGGTGAGGGCACGCGCGGCGAAGCGCTCCGGATGACGCTTGAGCACGCGCACGGCAGAGCGTCCGATCGACCCCGTGGCCCCGAGGATGGCAACGCCGGCCCGGGTCATCGCGGAGCGGCGACGAGCAATCGGTTGAGGACCAGGTACGCGATGGGCAGCACGAAGTAGATCGAATCGAGGCGGTCCAGGATCCCACCGTGGCCGGGCAACAGGTGCGAACTGTCCTTCACGCCCGCTTCCCGCTTGAGCATCGATTCAAACAGGTCCCCGACTTGCGCGGCGACACTCACCACCAAGCCGAAGATCACGACGATCATCGGAGCCAGGGTCAGTTGCGCCATCGGTCGGAGCACCCACGTGTTGTATGCCAGCGCTGCGAGCACGGTGACCACCAGCGCACCCACGGCGCCGGCACGCGTCTTTCCGGGGCTGATGGCCGGCATCAGCTTCGCCTTGCCGATGGCGCGGCCCACGAAGTATGCGCCGATGTCGGACGCCCAGGTGAGCACGATCGGGAAGAGGACGAGGGCCGTCCCCGCTTCGGCGGTCACGGCGAAGCGATGGTGCCGGAGGAGGAAGCCGAAGGTGAGCATCCCACCGGCGTACACGGCTCCGAACGCGGTCACGGCCACCGACTCGAGGGGGCGTCCCCCGACGCCGCGCGCCCAGAGGCTCATCCCGAGCAGCGCAATGAACACCACGGCGGCGATCGCGGCGGGGCTCTGCAGCACACCCAAACGATCGAGTGCAGCGTAGAGCGGGATCGCGGCCGCGATCGCGATACCGACGACGTCCATGGCCTCGATGCCGAGCTGCCGCGCCATGCGGTAGAGCTCCCACGCACCGAGTCCACCGAGCAACCCGAGGAGCAGCGCCAACGGGAGCTCGCCGAGGTAGACGAGCCCGATGACGAGCGGAATGCCGACGACCGCGACCGCGATTCGGCGCGCCAGTTCGCCGATGGGTCAGACCTCCATGATCTCGGCTTCCTTCGCCTTCATTGCGGCGTCGATCCGCGCAATGCAGTCGTCATGGAGCTTCTGCAGGTCCTTTTCCGCGTGCTTCACGTCGTCCTCGGAGACGCCCTCGAGCTTCTTGAAGCCGGCGCGCGCTTCCGTGCGCCAGTGACGCACCGCAATGCGACCTTCCTCGGCGAACTTGTGGATGATCTTCGCGAGGTCCTTGCGGCGCTGCTCGTTCATCGACGGCAGGGGCACGCGAATGATCGCCCCCTGGACCGACGGATCGAGCCCGAGGTCCGACTCACGGATCGCCTTTTCCACCGCCTTCATCTGCCCCTTGTCGAAGGGGGTCACGACGAGGAGTCGGGGCTCGGGTGCCGCGACGGACGCCACCTGGTTGAGCGACATGTGGCTCCCGTACATCTCGACGCGCACGGTGTCGAGCATGCTCGTCGTGGCCTTGCCCGAGCGGATCGAGGAGAACTCGTGCCTGGTGCTTTCGAAGGCCTTGTCCATGTGGGCCTTCGCGTCCTTGAGGATGTTGGCGATGCTCATCGTACCATGGTTCCCACGCGCTCGCCGCGCACCGCGCGCGCGACAGCGCCTGGTTCGTGAATGTTGAGGACGATCAGCGGCAGCTTGTTCTCCTTGCAGAGCGTGACTGCCGTCTGGTCCATCACCCCGAGTTCCTCGAGCATGACGTCGCGGTAGGAGATCTGTTCGTAACGCGTCGCGGTGGGGTCCTTCTTGGGATCGGCGCTGTACACGCCGTCGACCGACGTGGCCTTGATGATGACGTCGGCCTTGATCTGGATCGCGCGGAGGGCGGCGGCCGTATCGGTGGAGAAATACGGGTTACCCGTGCCGGCGGCAAACACCACGATGCGCCCCTTCTCGAAATGGCGCAGGGCCCGCCGCCGGATGTACGGCTCGGCGAGTTCCTCCATGCGGATCGCCGTCATCACCCGCGTGTCGAGGCCCTTCTTCTCGAGCGTGTCCTGGAGTGCCAGGGCGTTGATGACGGTGCCGAGCATGCCCATGTAGTCCGCCGCCACCCGATCCATGCCGAGCGCGGCGAGCTGCGTGCCACGCACCATGTTCCCGCCCCCGATGACGAGGCCGACCCCGACGCCCATCTCGACGACCGTCTTGATCTCGTCGGCGAACTGGGCGACCCGCTCGAAATCGTATCCAAAGCCCTTGTCACCGGCGAGCGCTTCACCGGAGAGCTTGAGCAGGATGCGTTGGTAGGGCAGGTCGGACATTCGGGGCGAGTGGACGAGATGGACGAGATAGTCGATTGCGTGCGAGCCTAACCCTCGTAGCGCCGTACGCGCAAGTCATGAGACCCGTGCGCCCTGCACTCCTTGATTTCGTCCATCCCGTCTATCTCGTCTATCTCGTCCATCCCGTCTATTCCTCCCCCATCTGGTATCGCACAAACCTCCGAATCGCCAGCGGAGCGCCGCCCTCCTTCGACTTCTGCTCGACCAGCTGCCGGATGCGGATGTTCGGGTCACGCACCCACTCCTGCTCCATCAGCGCGGCCTCGGCGTAGAGCTTGTTCACCTGCCCTTCCACCATCTTGGCGATGATGTTGTCCGGCTTGCCCGACTCCTTGGCCTGGGCGGCGAAGATCTCGCGCTCCTTGTCGACGAAGGCCTTCGGCACGTCGTCGCGGGTGACGCCATAGGGCACGCGCGGCACGCCGGCCGCGATGTGCTCGGCGACCGACTTGGCCAGCTCACGCGCGGCGTCGTTGTTGGCCCCCGTCACGTCGACGACGGCGGCGACCTTGCCGTTGAAGTGCACGTAGTGGCCGATGACGCCGTCGGTGGCAAAGCGGGCGAAGCGGCGGAGCACGACGTTTTCACCGGTCCTGGCTGACGCGGCCTTCACGACGTCGCCCACGGTCTGCGACGCGTCATTGTGGAACGCCTGGCCGAGGAGCGTGCTCTCGGCCGCGTTATGCACGGCGGAGTCGAGGGCGCTGTCGGCGAAGACGTGCTCTGCGAGCGAGTGCGCCACGGTGCCGAATTCGTCGTTGCGGGCGACGAAGTCGGTCTCCGAGTTCACCTCGACGATCGATGCGGTCTGCCCGTGGTCGGCGAGCTTGACCACGATGCGGCCTTCGGAGGCAGAGCGCCCGGCCCGCTTCTCGGCCTTCGTGATCCCCTTGGTGCGGAGGATCTCGATCGCCCGGGTGATATCGCCATCGGCTTCTTCGAGGGCCTTCTTGCAATCCATCATGCCGGCGCCCGTGCGCGCGCGGAGGTCTGCTACGTCCTTTGCCGTGATCGCCATCGTCAGGTTCCTTGCGTGTTGTGAGAACGCCGCCGGCGGGTGGCCGGCGGCGTTCGGGGTCCTGCGTTCAGGACGGGGCTCCGGTGGGCCGTCGCTCCCGTGGTCCGCGCGGGGCGCCGCCAGTGGGCCCCGCGCCTAACGTCATCTACTCGGCTTCGGCGACCTCGTCGCCGCCGGCATCCGCCCCTTCGGCACCCTCGACGCCTTCGGCTCCGGCTTCACCAGGCGTCTTGAGCCGTGCGGCAATCGCCTCGGGCTTGGCGCGACGGCGACGCGGACGGCGGCGACGGCGACGTTCGTCATCACCCGTGGGCTCGAGCCCACGATCGGACGAATACGTGCTCTCCTCGGCTTCTTCCTCGACGGCCTTGATCGGGGCCTCGCGACGCGCCTCGGCGATGACTTCGCCGACGAACTTCGTGATCAGCTCGACCGAGCGGATCGCGTCGTCGTTGCCGGCGATCGGCACCGTGATCAGGTCGGGATCGGAGTTCGTGTCGCAGATGGCCACGATCGGGATGCCGAGCTTGTTGGCTTCGGAGACCGCGATGCGCTCCTTCTTGGCGTCGATCACGAACATGAGGCCCGGGAGGCGCGTCATGTTCTTGATGCCCGAGAGGTTCTTGGCCAGCTTGTCGCGCTGCCGCGTGAGGAGGAGCTGTTCCTTCTTGGTGTAGTTCTCGAATTCACCACCAGCTTCGGAGCCCGCCTCGAGCTCCTTGAGGCGACGCGTCTGCTTCTTGACGGTGCCGAAGTTGGTGAGCAGGCCGCCGAGCCAGCGCTCGGTGACGTGGAGCGCACCGGCGCGATCGGCTTCGGCCTTGACGATGGCCGAGACCTGGCGCTTGGTGCAGACAAAGAGGACGTTTTCGCCACGGAGGACGGTCTGGCGCACGAACTCCTGCGCCGTCTCGATCTGCTTGAGGGTCTTCTGCAGGTCGATGATGTGGATCCCGTTGCGCTCCGCAAAAATGAAGCGGCGCATCTTCGGGTTCCAGCGACGGGTCTGGTGCCCGAAGTGGACGCCGGCTTCCAGCAACTGCTCGAGGGTTGGTGCGGCCATGATGCTCCTTGTCGGGTTGGGCCACCGCGTCCGTCGTTGCCGCCATCGACCGGCTGGGCCGGCACCCGAGGCGACTCGGGACGCGTGAGAGTTGAGAACAGACGGACGGGCGTACAGGCGTGCGGGCGTGCAGAGAGATCAACAAACCCGGGACAGCAGTGCTGTCCCGGGGAAGGGCTAGCGCTTGGAGAACTGGAAGCGCTTGCGGGCGCCAGGGCGGCCGGGCTTCTTGCGCTCGACGGCGCGGGCATCGCGGGTGAGGAGGCCCATGTCACGCAGCTTGCGGCGATGGGTCTCATCCACCTCGACCATGCAGCGGGCGACGGCGAGGCGGAGCGCCCCGGCCTGCCCCGTGAGGCCACCCCCCTCGACGCGCGCGCGGACGTCGTACTTGCCCAGCGAGTCCGTGGCGGTGAACGCCTGCTGGATCGACGAGACGAGCGACGGGCGCGGGAAGTAGTCGCCTAACGTGCGACCGTTCACGTCCCACTTGCCCGACCCGGGCTTGATGTACACGCGGCAGACAGCCTCCTTGCGGCGGCCAACGGCGCGGATCTGCGATTCAGCCATGCTTAAGCGCTCTTGATGTCAAAGGTCAGGGCGGTGGGCTTCTGCGCCACGTGCGGATGTTCGCTGCCGGCATACACGCGCAGCTTGAGGCGCAGCACCTGGCGGGCGAGGGCGGACTTGGGGAGCATGCCGAACACCGCCTTCTCGATCACGCGCTCCGGGTGCTTCGCGGCAACCGACGCGTAGGGCGTAAGGCGCTCGTGGCCCATGTAGCCGGTGTGCGAGAAATACGTCTTCTGCTCGCTCTTCTTTCCCGTCACCCGCACCTTGGACGCGTTGATGACGATGACGTTGTCACCGGTGTCCATGTGCGGCGTGAAGATCGGCTTGTGCTTGCCGCGGAGGATCTTCGCGATCTCGGAGGCGAGTCGGCCGAGCACCATGCCATCGGCATCGACGATGAACCACTGGCGATCGATGTCGGCGGGGGTCGCGCTGAAAGTCTTCATGAAGGAAAAAACCTGATGGCGGCGCGAGGGTCACCGCCGTGGTGACAAACGCGCAAAGTGCTCGGAATTCGTGGTTTACGGCAGACCCTCAAAGTAGATAGGGCGAACAGCAGTGTCAACCGAGGCGCTTCGCTGTCGGGTGGTCGCGTGGTCAGGTGGTCGGGTGGCACAGCGCTGGGCTTGCGACCAGTGCCGTTACTGCGACCACCCGACCACCCGCCTACCCCACTACCCGACCCCCACTACGGATTCCGGTCCAGGCACTGCGTGAAGTTCGGGTTGTTCAGCTCGTCGAACGGCACCGGGAAGTTCACGTCGACGCCATAGGCGCCGCCCCCCTTGGATGCCGGAAAAGCGCCCGTCGGGAAGACCGTCTCGATCCCACGCTGGTACTGGCGAGCCAGCCGGCGCATGTCGCCCAGGCGGTGGCCGGTGAGGAACAGCCAATACGCGCGCTCCTTGAAGTGCAGGTCCACGCGGGCCGCCGGGGTGCCCGGGTCCGTGAGCGCCGAGAGGCCGACCGTTGCCCGGATCGCGTCGTGAATGGTCTTCCACTGGCCCGCGTTGCCAGCCTGCAGCGCGGCCTCGGCCTCGATCAATCGGGCCTCGATCCCGTTCGCCACCACAACGCCGGCCGAACGGTTCGGGTACTTGTTCGGAAGGAACAAGGGGGTCGTGCCGTCGAAGCCCACGTTGGCCGCTCCCGTGCCGCGCGTGTTCGCGGTCCGAGGATCGATCTCCGTGCGGAACGGCAGGCCGTTGATCCCTTCCCTGTCAGCCACCGAGAAACGACGGTTGACCGCCATGACCACGAAGATGCCGTTGTTCTGGCGTCCACTGTTCTCGGAGTGTTCGGTCACGTAGGAGAACGCCGTTGGCACCGCGGAAACCGCGGCGGCGGCATCGGCGAAGCGACCGAGGTTGAGCAGCGCGCGGCCGCGACCCACACGGGCGAAGTTCGCCTGCTGGGCGGCCGCCGTCCCCGCCGCTGAGCCCACCTGGGTCAGCGACTTGTCGAAGCTGGCGATCGCGGTGTTGTACAGCTGCGTGCCGGTCTGTGGGTCGCCGAACACCGTCGAGCCGTCGTCACTCAGTTCGGAGAGCGGCGTGCCCGAGCAGAATGTCTCGGCGATGAGGGTGATCATCGTCCCCTCGAGGTTGAGCATCTCTGCCCGCGCCGGATTGGCCGCATCGAACTGGTCGTACGCGCGCACGGCGCGGGCCGCGGACGTACGACCGCGCTGCGCGAAACGCATCAGCGTGTTGATGTTGCCATTCACCGTTTGCATGTTGCGCGAATCGAACTCACGGCGAGTCGGGAACGTCTCCGCCCACTCGAGTTCATCCGCCAGCAGGCCGCCGTTCTGGATGATGCCGTCTTCGGCATCACCACCGCCCTGGAAGCCACGGGCGAAGTCGCCGATGGCACCAGCGCGCATCACGGGGAGCGCGCTCTTGTCGGCCACCGAGACCGGCGTGGCGACGTCCGGATCGGGCACGTCGAGCACTTCATCCACACTGCACGCGCCGAGGGCGAGCGCGGCGAGGAACGTCGCGGTGGTCGCGGCACGCCTCCCCACGCTCCGAGCGCCGGGCGCGGCGGTCGAGTTGGTTTGCATATGAGTCATCACGCTTAGAAGTTGGCGTTGAGGCGCAGCACGAAGTACCGCACCGGCGGCTGGGCCAGGAAGTCGGCGCTCGAGAACAGCGCGGTCGCGTTGGAGTTCACTTCCGGGTCGAAGCCCGTGTAATCGGTCCAGATCGCCAGGTTACGCCCGGCGAACGTCAGGCCGAGGGTGGAGAGACCGAGCCGCTGGGCCCACTGCACGGGCGCGTTGTACGTGGCCGAGACCTCGCGCAGGCGCGTGAACGACGCGTCCTCGACGTAACCGCGCACGGTGCCCATCAGCGAACCGATGACCTTGGCCTGGTCCTCGAGCGACGCGCTCGGGTCCATGATGTCCTGGCAGTTGCGGAACTGCGAGCAACGGAACTCCCGCGTGGAGTTGAAGAGCTTGTGGCCCCCGCGGTGGTTGAGGAGCGCCGTCACCTGGAAGTTGCGGAACAGGGTCAGCGTCTGGTTCAGGTTGATCTCGCGGGGCGGCAGCGGCTGGCCGAGGTAGACCGCCGTGTCGCTGAGCGTGACTTCGCATTGCGGCCCGCCCGCGACCTGCGGGTTGGCGATGCCGCCGATCGTCGGGCAGTTGACGCGCGTGATCGTGTTGTTGCCGTCCTTGTCCGCGAAGGTGTAGTTGCGGAGGTAGAAGGCGCCCAGGGGCGAGCCCTTGGTGTGCCGCTGCGACGAGTTGAAGCCGAAGATGATCGGCGAGATGCCCGTGCCGAGGTCCATCAGCTGGTTCTGCAGCTGCGTGTAGGTGCCCTGCAGTTCATACCGGAGGTTGCGGACCTCCAACGGCACGACGGTGAAGTCGGCCTCGATGCCGCTGTTGCGGACCTCGGCGAAGTTCACGAAGCGCGAGTTCGCGTTGCCTAACGACGGGGCGAGCACGCGGCTCACGAGGGCGTCGTTGGTGGTCTTGGTGAAGTACGTGGCCGACATGCCCAGCTTGCCCGAGAACGCGGAGAGCTCGAAGCCCCCTTCCAATTCCTCGGAGATCTCGGGGTTGAGGTCGGCGTTGCCGGCCCCACCGACCGTCACGGCCGGGAGGTCCGCGCCATTGAGGCGCACCGAGACCGGGGAGAAGAACGTGTTCGCCTGGCGGAAGCCCGGGCGGTTGCCCGCCTTGCCGTACGCCGAACGAATGCGGAACTGGCTCAGCCAGTCGGCCTTCGGGAACCATGCCTCCTCGGAGAGCACCCACGAGGCGCTGACCGACGGATAGTAGATGAGCCCGAGCTTGGCGCCGAAGTTGGAGTTGTCGTCCGCACGCACGGAGCCTGTCAGGAACAGGCGATCGCGCCAGGCGAGCTTCTCCTCGGCGTAACCGCCGACGGTAATGACCTGCGAATTCGCCTCACCCACCGCGAAGCGCGCCGAGGTGCCGTTGAGCGAGCCCGTGCCCGGCGTCAGGACCGCGCCGGTCGCGGTGGTGGTGCGGTTGATCTCGTTGACGATCTGGGCGCCGACCGAGGTCTGCGTGGTCAGGGCGCCACCGAGCAGGTTGAACGACGCCGTCATCGTGCCGTTGGAGCTGAACGTCGGCGTCTCGGTGCGGTTGTTGAAGCGGGAGCCCTCGAGCGACGCCGTGCTGAACGCCACCTTGTTCGGCGGGATCAACTGCTGGTCGTAGCGCGAGATGATGTCCGCACCAGCGCGTCCCACGCCGCGGAGCCACGACGTCGGCTGGTAGTTCACGTTGCCGCCGATGACGATGCGCGAGATGTCCTGCTGGTTGGCCACCGCGAAGAAGTCCGTCGACTGCACATTCGCCGTGAAATAGCCACGGGAGAGCGAGTCCGCGCCGCAACGCGTGTTCGTCCGGAACGTGGTCAGCGAGCAGTCGTAGGCCTTGCCGAGCAGGCCCGTCGAAATCGCGCCGAACGTGGTGTTGTCGTTGAACGGCAGGTTGCTCTTGGAGCGCGTGTACCCGATGGTGATCGCCGCATCGAGGTTGCTCTTGAGCTGCGCCCGCACGTTCGTGCGGAAGTTGATGCGACGGAGGCGATTCGGTTCGTAGATGCCCTGCTCGCGCTCGTATTCGCCGCCCAGGTAGTACGTGGCTTCATTCACCCCACCGGACGCATTGAGGCCGTACTGCTCGCGCCAGCCGGTCCGCAGGGGACTCACGTTCTCGATCGGGTTCCACGACAGCAGCGAATCCGCGATCGGCGTACAGAGGCCGCGCCCGCGCGAGTCCAGGTTGCAGGTGGTGATCGCGTTGGCCGGCGTGCGGCCGACCTGCAGGTAGTTCGACGGATAATCGGTGTAGTCCTTGATGTTGCCGTATTCGGCATACGTGTTCCAGCGCGTCTTGCCGGCACGTCCCCGCTTGGTGGTGATCTGGATGACGCCGTTCGCGGCTGCCGATCCGTAGAGCGCCGTACCCGCCGGGCCCTTGATCACCTCGATATTCTCAATGTCCTCGTTGTTGATGTCGTCGAACCGCGACGTCGTCTGGCCACCGAGGCCGACGCCGAAGTTGTCGGAGTTGTTGGACACGAGCACGCCGTCAATGATGATCAGCGGATCGTTGGACAGGTTGATCGAGTTCGACCCGCGGATGCGGATGCGCGAGTTCGTCCCCGTGGTACCGCCCGCGTTGATCACGGTGAGGCCCGCGGCGCGCGACGACAGCGCGTTCGAGAAGCTGTTCACCGCCGGCAGCGGGAGGTTTTCCGTGGCGATCGTCGTGGTCGTGGCCCCGGACTCGCGGCGACGCTGCGTCTCGCCGGTGGCCGTCACGACCACCTGGTCGATCTGCACGGCGGCGGCCGAGAGCTGGAAGTCGGCGGTCACGGTCTGGCCGGCGACCACGGTGATGGAACGCGTTTCCTGCGAGTAGCCGATACGCACCACGCGGAGCGTGTACGTGCCCGCGGGAACGCCCGTGAGGCGGTATTCGCCCGTCTCGGTGGTGCGAGCCCCGCGGACGCTCGCCGCGATCTGGACCTGCGCTTCGCTGATTGGCTGGGTGGTACCCCGGTCGATGACCCGACCGGCGATCGTTCCCGCGGACTCCTGCGCCGCGATCGATGATGCGCTCATCATCGTCGTGGCGAAGACGCCGAGGGCCATGCTGAGCAAACGAGAGTTTCGTTGCATCAGATGCTCCTGGTGTGGAGGGTGAATGTCGTGCCGGTGTGGGACGCGACGTCCAGGAACTCCACGAGCGGTTGTTCCCCCGTGACGCGCCGACACCACATCCGTAGCACTACGGTAGTGAGGGGAACCTCATCCCGACAAGGGCGCCCTGCTTGTACAAGGGAGAAGCTTTTTGCATGGATGGCCTAAAGGCCCCTTGCTTTCGGCTCATCCCTCGCAGGTCGTCACACGGAAACCACCGCGGGGCTACGCCAACTCCACCAGGAGGGCACCCTTCTCGACAGCTTGTCCCAGCCGCGCATGGATCTGCACGACGGTCCCGGCCGAGGGAGACCGGAGTTCGTTCTCCATCTTCATCGCTTCCATCGCAACCAGGCCCTGCCCCGCCTCCACGTGGTCACCAAGCTCGACATGAATGCGGACGACGAGCCCCGGCATGGGCGCCACGAGGGGACGCGGTCCGAGCTGCTTCGAGGCCCCGGCCGTCAGCTCTCGAATGGTCCTCGTGCGCTCGTCGAGCGCCTCGACCTGGTACCGATGGCCGCCGATCCAGAGGGTGTAGCTCCCCCGCGTGTCGCCGGCGCGGACAACGACGCGGTGCACTTCCCCCTCCAGCTCAACGAGCTGGACCGGAGTCCCCTCGAGCTCGCCCAGGTGCGCGGCGACGAACGTGCCCCCCAGCTGCACGCCGCCTTCGGCAAGGGACAGGTCGATCCGAGTGCCGTTCACATCCACTGCGTACTTCATGCCCCCTCCGGGACGAGCTCGCACACCGTTTCCACGTGGGCGGTCTGTGGAAACATGTCGAAGAGCGTGAGTGAGGCCACGCGCCACGAGGGCAAGCGCGCCACGTCGCGCGCGAGCGTAGCGGGATCACAGCTCACGTACACGATGGTGGCCGCGCGTGGAGTGGCCTGCTCGAGCGCGTGACAGACCGCGGCATCGACGCCCGTGCGCGGAGGATTGAGCACGACGGCGTCGGCGGGGAGTTCCCTCGTCAGGCGCTCCTCGACGCGTGCCGTGACGACGCGGACCTCGCCGCCCAGTTCCTGCCGGGCGAGGCGCGTGGCGTCGCCGTCGAGCTCGATCAGGATGACCTCGCGCCCGGCGGCCCGCATGCGTCCGGCGAGAGCGCCACTCCCGCCGTAGGCATCGATCACGCGTACTGGATCACGCGAGGTGGCCAGAGATGCCGCGCGATCGTGCAAGGCGCCGGCGAGCTGCGTATTCACCTGCGCAAAGGACGCCGCACTGGTGGCTCCGCTCGCGTCGACCCGCAGGGTGCGCACCTCACCGCGCTGGTCCTCCCATCGAATCGAGCGAAGGCTCGCGCAGCGCGATGCGAACGTCGCGGCCTCGGCCCACGACGTGCCCCCCGACAGGTGAAACGCGGCGCCCTCCCCGGTGTCGCGCACCATCCCACGCAGTTCGTCGGCCGCAGGCAACAGGTCGCTTGCCGCCATGACTTCTCCCCAGGCCGACAGCACCCGTTCCGACGTGATCGGGCATTCGCGCAACGCGAACACCGCATCCGGATTGTCGTACGCGCGCAGGCCGGCGTACCATCCCGCAGGCCCGCGTCGCAGCGTGAGCGTGAGCTTGTTCCGGTACGCCCAAGGCGCCGGCGATGCGACGATTTCGTCGACGGTCACCTCGCGTCGACCGATGCGGCGAAAGGCCTGCACCACGATGTCCCGCTTGGCCTCGAGCTGCGCCTCGTAGCTCATGTGCTGCAGCTGGCACCCACCGCACCGGTCGCCGTCGTAGTGCACGCATGGGGCGACAACGCGCGACGCGCCCGGCGTCAGCACCTGCTGCAGCCGGCCGTCGGCGAAGCGCTTGTGCCGGCGGAGCGCCACGGCAACGTGATCGCCGGGCACCGT
>JACMLI010000419.1 GCA_014379705.1 Gemmatimonadaceae bacterium | reverse complement strand
CTCGTTCTATCGTGATTGACAATCGCGCGCGTCGATCATGCAGAGGCCGCTGACACGAGTCAACCCCGGCAGCTCAATGGGCGGGGTGGCGAAAAAAACGGAATTCGTGATTCGAGATTCGTCATTCGGCGTGATTGGTGTTCGCTGTGGCCCGCTGGAGAACCGATTGTTCAATCCGCTTTTCCTCACCCGAATCACCAATCCAGAATCACGATTCCCGGCCCTCATCACGCCTCCTGCAACGCCCGGATGTCCAGCTTCTGCATCTTTAGCATGGCCTGCTGGGCGCGCCCCGCCTTCGCCCGGTCCTGGTGGCCGAGGAGCCCCACCAGCTGCGACGGGATGATCTGCCAGGAGAGCCCGAACTTGTCCTTCAGCCATCCGCACTGGCTCTCTTCCCCACCGTCAGCCGTGAGACTGGACCAGAGGTGGTCGATTTCCTCCTGCGTGTCGCAAGAGACGAAGAGCGACACCGCCTCGGTGAACTTGTACTGCGGTCCACCATTGAGGACGTGAAACACCTGCCCGTGCAGCTCGAACGACCCCATGATCACCGGCCCCGTCGCCTCTGGGCCGCTTCCGTCGGTGCGCATCAGGCTCACGATGCGCGACTCCTTGAAGATCGACGTGTAGAGCTTGATCGCCTCCTCGGCGTTGCCGTTGTACCACAGGAACGGGGTGATCTTCTGTGCGCGGGACATGGTGATGCTCCTTTATATGAGGAAGGTGGAGGCGGGCTGGCGGCCCTCGATTGCTGCTTCAGCCATGAGTCGGAGCCGACACCGGGTTCTCGACATCGCGGGAGCAGGAAGGTCCGCCTCCCGGAATCGTCCCGCCACGGCCGTGGTGACTAGCGGCGATTCAGGCGTCTCGGTCGGTGGGTCGGCATGGCCAACGGAGGTTGCACCCCACAGTTGTCGATCGGGGAGTGTCTCACGGGTCGGGACCTGACTTCGTAGCTTGCACGTCGTCCCCCCGAGCCGTGGCCAGACACCGCCCTCCGCTTCTCGACCTTCGCCTGACGCTGGTGGACGCGCCCTCGGTCTGGCGATGCGTGCGCATGTCGTCAGGCGCCACGCTCGCACGCGCGCAGCGTGTTTTCTGCGTCCTTTTTGGCTGGCCCGGGGGTCGACCGCACTCGTTTTCAGCGGGCAGGCTGCACGTGGCGTCAGCTGGCGCGGCGCAACGACCCCTCACCGATACGCGGCTGCGACATGTGATTCCGGACGTGGGAGCAGAACTGGAGTTCGACTACGGCGAGCCCCCTTTCCAGGTTCACGTGGTCGTCGAACGCTTGCTTCCCCCGATGGAGTTGGTGGTTGCCCCCACTTGCCTCGGCGGCGCGGGGGAGGCCCCACACATCGACAGCGGAGGAGCCTGGGCATGGGAGGAGCCACACGCTGAGGACGAGGTGCCCGCCACTCGAGCCGCCCCGTCAATCCCCGTGAACGTGGACCTGATCAACGCCGAGCTCCTGCTCCTGCCATGACCTCACCCTGGCACCTGATCAGATGCAAGCGTGCAAGCGTGCAAGCGTGAAGCACTTCCCTCTTACGCCTCGCACGCTCACACGCTCCTCCCAGGCAGGTCAGGCTGCCGACTCGAGTTCCGCCACGAGGTTCTCGAGACGGTTCATGCACACCTGCATGCCCTTCTCCATTCCCGAGTTGATGTGGCCATCGCGATGCTCCTTCCTGGAGTGGAGCACAACGGTGGTCATCGTCGTCACGCCATCGACCTCGTCGAAGGTGACCGTGTTGACGGCGCCCGCATCGGGAAAGCCCTCGAACACTTCCGTGGTGACGATGCGACGCGGGGCGTCGATCTCGCGATATTCGCCGTGGAAGCCGACGTCACCGTAGCCCTGCTCGTGCGTGACATAGCGCCACGTGCCGCCGACGCGCAGGTCGATGTCGCAGACCTTCCATTCCGACGAGTTAAAGCCCCACCACCGCTTCACGAGTTCAGGGGTGGTGCACGCCTTGAAGACGAGCGCCGCAGGGGCGTCGAACTGGCGGACGATGACGATTTCGAGGTCGGATGGGAGCGCGACAGTGGCGGATCCGTGGCGATTGCGGGTAACGGTCATTGGGGTTTCTCCGTGGTCTTGAGTTCGGTGAGCAAGTCGTCGAGGCGATCGAGTCGGGCGTTCCACGTCCGCGCGAACGGCAACACCCAGTCATGGATTGGCTTGAGGGCAGGGCCGTTCACCCGATACCAGCGGTGACGCCCCTCCTCCCGCACCAGCACCAGGCCGACCGCGCGCAACACACCGAGGTGCTTGGACACCTGGGGCTGACTGAGGCCGGACCGGAGGACCAACTCGCTCACCGTGACCTCATCCCCGCCGATGACGTCGAGCAACTCTCGCCGGCTGGACTCGGCGATCGCATTGAAGGCGTCGGCAGTGGTGGGTGAACGAGCCATGGGCCTAATGTATGCCAATATCGGCATACGTCAAGATCTGGGTGCGCCTCGTCGCTCCGGCGAAGGCCGGAGCCCCGCGTCGTTGCCGTGAACACTCAGGCAAACGACAAGGGCCGCGTGTGCTGCGTGTTGCCGATGTGAACGTGACAACCTCGATGTCGTGATCCGGCCACGCGCCGCGCATCCCCTCGTGCCGGACACTCTGTTCGGTCGCGCGAGGTGAACGCACGGGACACGCCATGTTTCGGCGGACCTAACGAACTCCTGCCTCCACCCGCGCGCCTCTGCGAACACCAGTGAGACTGAACTCGAGGAGATGGGACGATGCGGATCGCAACACTGACTGGGGTGAACGGCCAGGGGGCCGCGACCCGAACGACAAGCGCTACCCAACGCGTGGCCGACTCAAGCCGCCGTGCTGTACTGATGATTGGTGCACTCCTCCTGGCCGCGTGCCAGGATTCCACGAGCCTTCCGACCGTGCCGACGACGCCGATGCCGGCAGTGCAGGATGTCCAGGTCAGCGAGAGCGGCGCCAGCGTGGCGTGGAACCTCATCGCTCGCGACCTCGTGAAGAAGTACACGATGGGCGCCGCCCCGGCGATCCGTGTCTACGCCCTCGTTTCCACCGCGCAACATCAGGCGGTGACGACCGCGGGAGAGAACGGAGGAAACCCCGTGCGCGCGTCCGAGTCGGCCGCCGCTGCCGGCGCATCGGCAGCCGTGCTCACCTACCTCTTCCCGTCCGAAGCGCCGTTCCTCGAAGGAAAAGTCGACGAGCAGGAGCAAACCCCCTTCCCCGGCAGCGAAGGCAAGAGCTTCAGTGCCGGTGAACAGATCGGCCGCACGATCGCAGTGAACGTGATCGAGGATGCCAAGGGCGACCGCTTCTTCACGCCATTCACCGGCACGGTGCCCACCTGCCCCGGGTGCTGGCTCGCCGTACCGACGCCGCCGGCGTTCGCGACGCTTGGTCAGGCGAGGACGTTCTTCCTCACCACCGGCAATCAGTTCCGTCCGCCGCCACCTCCTGCCTTCGGTTCCCCGGCCTTCGTTGCCGACCTCGCCGAGGTGCGCCGCATCTCTGACACGCGCACGCCCGTGCAGGACAGCATCGCCAAGTTCTGGTCCCTGCAGGGCGGCACGGTGACGCCGCTCGGCTACTGGAACGAAGTGGCGGCGGGCCTCATCGCGAAGTACTCCCTCAACGAACGACGCGCCGCACGGACGCTCGCCGTCATGAACATGGCCGGCTACGACGCGATCGTGGCGAGCCACGAAGCGAAGTACGTCTATTGGCTCATCCGTCCCACGCAGGCCGATCCGAACATCACGTTGCCGATCGCCCTGCCGAGCTTCCCGGCGTATCCCTCAAACCATGCGGCGATCTCGGCCGCGGCGGCAACCGTACTCGGTGATGTCTTTCCCGCCGAACGCAGCAAGCTCCTCAGCCAGGCCGAACAGGCGGCGATCTCGCGGATCTATGGCGGGATTCACTACCGCTTCGATGCCACGGCTGGAGTCACGCTCGGCAAGAAGATCGGTCGGCTGGCGCTCGACATCGGCCCGAAGGGCACGAAGTAGCAAGCAGCGTTGGGGCGCCAGGCAGCGTGCATTGAGCCAACGCTGCCTGGCGTCCTTGCGTCGCGCGCCGCGGCACGTGGCGAAGGAGTGCGAGCATATCTCTCAAGGGGAGTGCTGCTTGGACCGCAGACCTACCACGTTTGACCTCTCGGCTCTCGGTGGCCCGCGCTCGTTGCGGCGTTCATGAGCCGTGCGTAGGCTTCTGACGCCCGACGCCGCTTGGCCTCACCTCCGCCGCAGCGCGGCCGGGCTAGCCCACCTGATGAGCCGGCATCCCGAATCAACTGCAAACAGCCCACTTCCTGCGCCGCTCGGCGGTGCGGGAGAAATGGGCGAGCGAACCCGAGCATTCGACTGGTCGAGCACGAGCCTCGGTCCGATCGACGCGTGGCCGCAGAGCCTCCGGATCGCCGTGCGCATCATGCTCGATTCGCGTTATGCGATGTGGCTCGGCTGGGGACCGGACTTCACGTTTTTCTATAACGACGCGTACGCGCGCATGACCCTTGGGCCCAAGCATCCATGGGCCTTGGGGAGATCGACGCGGGAAGTCTGGTCGGAGATCTGGGCGGACGTGGGTCCGCGGGCTGAGAACGTGGTTCGCACCGGTGAAGCCACATGGGATGAGGGATTGCTGCTCTTCCTCAACCGGCGCGGTTTCCTCGAGGAGACGTATCACACCTTCTCGTATAGCCCGATCCCCGACGATGGGGGTGGCATCGGCGGCATGTTGTGCGTGGTCACCGAGGACACCGAGCGAACCATCGGCGAACGACGGCTTCGCCTGCTGCGTGAACTCGCCGCGCGCACGACGGGTGAGGCACGATCCGCGGAGGAGGCGTGCGCGGACGCAGGCCGCACGCTCGCAAGAGCTGCGCGCGACCTCCCCTTCGTCCTCATCTACCTGCTCGACGGCAACGTGGCACGTTTGGTCAGCGCGACAGGATTGCCTGCAACGTCAGTCGCGGCTCCGTCCACGATCGATGTGTCCCTGGTCGCAGCACATGGCTGGCCGCTCGAACGGGTGTGCACGACAGGGAAGGCCGAGGTCGTGACCGACCTCGCTGAACACTTTGGCGTGCTCCCGGGTGGGGCGTGGCCCGACCCCGCTCGGGAGGCGGTGGTGCTCCCGGTCGGCAAGCCGGGGCAATCGACGCTTGCCGGGTTCGTCGTCGCCGGGGTCAGTCCTCGACTCGCGCTCAACGACGAATATCTCGGCTTTCTCGACCTGCTCGCGGGGCACGTCGCGGCCACGGTGGCGAACGCACGGGCCTACGAAGAAGAACGCCAGCGCGTGCAGGCGCTCGCCGAGCTCGATCAGGCCAAGACCGCATTCTTCTCGAACGTGAGTCATGAGTTCCGCACGCCGCTGACGCTCATGCTCGGTCCGGTGGGGGAGCTTCTCGCCCGCAATCCGGAGCACCTGGCGCCGGCGGTGAAGGCCGAGCTCGAGGTGGTCGATCGCAACGGGCTGCGCCTCCTGCGCCTCGTGAACAGCCTGCTCGACTTCTCGCGCATCGAGGCCGGGCGCATTCGCGCGGCGTACCAGCCGACCGACCTTGCGTTCTTCACGGCGGAACTGGCGAGCGTCTTCCGCTCGGCGTGCGAACGGGCGGGGCTCTCCCTGGTGGTGGATTGCCCCCCGTTAGGCGAGCCCGTGTTCGTGGACCGCGAGATGTGGGAGAAGGTGGTGCTCAACCTCCTCTCGAACGCCTTCAAGTTCACGCTGTCTGGGGAGATCGCGGTATCGCTCCGGCGCGCGGGTGAGCATGCGGAGCTCCGGGTGCGCGACACCGGGAGCGGCATTCCCCCCGAGGAGATGCCGCGCCTGTTCGAGCGTTTCCATCGCATCGAGAACGCCGAGGGACGCACGCACGAGGGCACCGGCATCGGCCTCGCGCTCGTGCAGGAGCTGGTGCACCTGCACGGGGGAACCGTCTCGGCGGAGAGCGTGTGGCGTGAGGGCACGACCTTCGTCGTGTCCGTTCCGATGGGATCCGACCACGTCCCGGCCAACTCGCCGGCCCCGACGCCGGCCCGGGGCTCGGCGGCCATCGGGGCACTGCCGTACCTGGAAGAAGCGCTGCGCTGGCTGCCTGACGAGGGTGACGGCGGCGGGGGGACCAACGAGATACCCGACACCGCCCCCGCCGACGACGACCCCGATCGACCGCACGTGCTGGTCGTCGATGACAACGCCGACATGCGACAGTATGTCGCGCGGCTGCTGTCCGAGCATGTTCGTGTGGAGGTCGCCGCTGACGGGGAGGCAGCACTCGCGCTCATTCGGCAGCGCACCCCCGACCTGGTGCTCACCGACGTCATGATGCCGCGCCTCGATGGGTTCGGCCTGCTGGCCGCGATTCGCGCCGATGCGGGCACGAGCACCATCCCGGTGATCATGCTGTCGGCGCGGGCGGGCGAGGAGAGTCGCGTCGAGGGTATGGAAGCCGGCGCCGACGACTACCTGGTCAAGCCGTTCAGCGGTCGTGAGCTCATTGCCCGGGTGACGGCGCACCTGCAGATGGCGCGGATGCGGCGTGAGGCAACCGAGGCGCTGCAGGAAAGCCACGCGCGGTTCGAGGCCCTGTTCGACGCTGCCCCGATGGGCGTCTACCTCGTCGATTCCCAGCTGCGCCTCCGGCACGTGAACCGGTCCGCGCGTCCCCTCTTCGGTGGCGTCGACCCGCTGGTCGGCCGCACCTTCGCCGAGGTCATGCACGAACTCTGGCCGGCGCCCGACGTCGACAAGATCATCGCCCCCTTCCAGCACGTCCTCGACACGGGAGAGTCGTACCACGTCCCGGAATACGCCGGGGCGCTCCGCCATCGGGAGCCGCCGGAGTTCTACGAGTGGGAGCTGCATCGCATCGCGCTTCCCGATGGGACGTTCGGCGTGGTGTGCTACTTCAACGACATCTCGCGACACGTCCTTGCGCGCCGCGCCCTCGCCGACAGCGAGCAACGCCTCCGCGAGGCGCAGTCGCGACTGGAGTCGACGCTCGAGGCGAGCGAGGTCGGCACGTGGGAGTTCGACGTGCCGACTGACACGGTGTATGCCGACGCCAACATGGCGCGCATCTTCGGCATCTCCGCGGCGGACGCTGCCGCAGGCAAGTCCCTGGCGACCTTCGTGAATGCCGTGCACGAGGAGGATCGCGAGCGAGTCGGCGCGCACATCCGTGAGGTCCTGGGCGCCGGGGAACGGCTGTCGGTGCAGTGTCGCATCGTCACCGCGGATGGCGTGCGCTGGACGACGGCGCGCGGGCGCGTGGAGCGCGACG
>JACMLI010000418.1 GCA_014379705.1 Gemmatimonadaceae bacterium | reverse complement strand
CGTAGCGGGGCGATCGCTTGCCTGGCCGGGATGACGTAGCGGGGCGATCGCTCGCTTGGCCGGAATGATCGGGAGGCGACTAGATCTTCACCCCCTGAGGGGCGGTCAGGACGTCATCATGCACGTTGCCAGTGTTCCGAACGCCGGCCGGCTCGAACAGCAGCATCGACACCTCGGCATCGGCCACCGGCCGGTGCTCGACGCCGCGCGGCACCACCAGCATCTCGCCGGGTCCGAGCGTCACCGTGCGATCGCGGAATTCGATGCGCAAACTGCCGGTGTGCACGAGGAACAGCTCGTCCTCGTGCTCGTGATGGTGCCAAGTGAACTCCCCGAGCACCTTCACCAGCTTCACCTCCTGCCCGTTCAACTCGGCAACGACGCGCGGGCGCCAGTGCTCCGTGATGTGCGCGAACTTGTCCGCGAGCGAGACCTTCTCCATGCGTTCCCCCGTCGTCATGCGATTCCAGCCCCAATCTATGAGGCGCGCTCGCTGCGCAGCGCCTCGAGGGGCTGCACGCGGAGCGCGTGCAGGAGCGGGAGTGCCGCAGCCAGCACTGCCGTGAAGAGCACCGCGACGGCGACCATGGCATATACGATGGGGTCCGTCGCACTCGTGCGCGTGAGCAGCCCCTCGATGAGCCGACTCGTCGCGCGAGCCGCCGGAATCCCGATCACGAGACCGATCGCCACGAGCATGGCCACCTGGCGCAGGACGAGCACGACGATGTGACCGCTCGTCGCGCCCATCGCCGCGCGAATGCCGATCTCGCGCGTCCGACGACGGACGGCGTGCGACAAGACCCCGTGCACACCCAGGAGCGCGAGGAAGAGGCCTACCGCGGCCACCCACAGGGCCTGCACGGCGTTCGCCCGCACCCCGGCCAGTTGGTCGGCAATGGTGTTGGCCACGAGGCTCGTCGACAGGGGACGATCGGGGACACCACGCACCAGCACGTCGCGCACGGGCTTCAACAGGTTCGCCGCGTTCCCGCTCGTGGACACGACAAACTGCGGAAAGGCACTCGGCGCCTGCACCCACGGGCGATAGAGCTCTGGACCGGGCTCCGCAAGAAGGAGCCCCGACTGCGCGGCACGATTGTCCGCCACGACGCCGACCACGGTCATCGACACCGGCTTCCCTGGCGCCGTATCGACGCGGACAGTGCGACCGACGGGATCCTGTCCGGACCACCAGCGACGCGCCGTCCACGCATTCACGATCACGACCGGCGCTCCCTGCTCCACGTCAGCATCGCTGAAGCCGCGACCACGCGTGATCGGCACCCCCATCGTGGCGAAGTACTGCGGACTGACCGACAACATCGTGTTAGGCAGTACCGCGGACGGCAGGGGCGCCGAGCCGCCGTCGAGCACCACGTCTGGCGCCCCTCCGGGGCCGCGCAGTGGCAATGACGCCCGAACGGCCGCCGACTTGACCCCTGGGAGCGTCGTGAGTTGGCCGAGCAGCGACTGCGTCACGGGCAGGTACTTCTCCCGCACGCGCCACGGGTGCGGGAAGCTCGGCGATCCCTGCACCACGTGCACTGCATCGAAACCGACCGGCACCGTTGCCAGCTGTCGCGCAGACTTCGCAAGCAGCGCGCCGCCAGTGAGCAACATGAAGGACGCCGCGACCTGCACGACGACGAATCCCTGCTGCGCACGGCTCTTCCCGACGGCCGACTGCCCGATGCGGAGCACGGCGCCCGCCGTCGTGCCCAGCGCGAGGCGGACGGGAGCGAGGCTCAACGCGATGCCCACAACGACGGCCGCGAGTGCGGCAAACGCAAGAGCACGCCCGTCGAGTTGGTAGTCCATGCCCCCGGGGCGCAGCGACGCGAGGGCCGCCGCCTGCCCCAACCATGCGAAGAGCCAGCGCGCGACGAGGAGGCCGAGTCCGGTGGCGACGACGACGAGCACGGCGTGCTGCACCAGGAGCTCCCGGGCCAGGCGCGCGCCCGTCGCGCCTAACGCCGACCGCATGGCGAACTCCCGCTGCTGGTCGAGGGCGCGCACGAGCGAGAGGTTGGCGAGGTTGGCGCAGGCCAGGAGCATGAGGCAGCCGACCATGGCGGCGAAGATCACGTCGTGCGACTGCGTCGACGCCACGTACCGATCGCGCAGGGGTCGCGCCTGCAGGGTCAGTGGCGTCTTTCCCGCGGCGGGAGGCGGCAGCTCCACCGCCGCGAGCTCCGCGCGCGCTTCCGCGATCGTGCGCCCTGGCGCGAGCCGCCCCATGACGACGAGCGATCGAATCGAGGGACGCGTACTCGGGTCGAGGGTCGGCACGGGCGGCAACCAGAACTTGCTCCCCGCCTCGAAGTCGAAGCCGGGCGGCATTACGCCAACCACGGTGTATCGCGAATCGCTGAGCTTCACGACCTTGCCGACGATGTTCGGATCGCCACCGAACAGGGTGGCCCACATGTCGTGGCTGAGGACCGTGGCGAGTGTCACGCCGAGTTGGTTGTCCTCGGCCGTGAGGGCGCGCCCCATGAAGGGTTGCACGCCCATGAGGCTGAACACGTTCGGAGAGACGACGCCGCCCGACACGGGAACGGGCTCGCCTCCTGCCATGTACACCTTGCCGCCGGTTGTATAGCCCGCGATCGCGTCGAGTGTCTTGAAGGTGCGCGTGGAGAGCACCTGACTGAAGGTCGTGTACTGGACGTCGCAACGGAGCGCGCAGTCCGGCGCCGGCGTTTCGCCATCGGCCGGCACTTCCGAAATGACGACGAGCCGTTCGGCGTGCGGGAACGGGAGCGCCCGGAGCCGCACGGCATCGATCACGCCGAAGGCCGCGACCGACGCCCCCATGCCTAACGCGAGCGATGCGATCACCGTGGCCACGTAACCGCGGCTGCGCCGCAACGAGCGCACCGCCTGCCGGGCATCGTGAACGAGTGATTCGAACGGAGAGACTCTCATGCCCACCTGCCTCGCGTCGGTCGACGGCCATTCCCGTAACCCACCCGCACGGGTCGCGTTGCCAAGGACCCCGCGGCCTCCGGCGCCCGAATGATGCCCCGAAGACGCGGAACGCGTGAGGCCTACTCGTCCCGGAGCGCCACCATGAGATGCACGCGCGCCGCGCGGCGCGCCGGGATCCATGCCGCCAGGAACGCGATCCCGCCGAGCAGCCCCGCCGCCGCGACGTGGGTCAGGAGGTTGCCCGTATCCTCGCCGATGAGGAACGACGACAGCAGGCGCGACACCGCCCAGCCAGCCGGTATCCCGACCAGCGCTCCGAAGAACGCAAATCGCAGCCCCTGCTGCACCATCAGGCGTACGACGTCGGTGCGCCCTGCGCCGAGTGCCACTCGCACCCCGATCTCCCGGGTGCGCGAGGCCACGGCGTACGCCACCACCCCGTACAGTCCGACGGCCACGAGCATGAGCGCCACCAACCCGAACACCGAGAGCACCACTCCGGCAACGCGCTGTGGAATGATCGACATGCCGACCTGCTGTTCCATGGTGCGGATGTCGTCGACCCGCCAACCGGGTGCGATGCCCAGTACCTCACGCCGCACCCCCTCCCGGAGCGCGAGTGGGTCCCCGGAGGTGCGCAGGTGCATCTCGACGCCGTCACGCTCCTGCAGCCCGGAGAAGTACATCTGCGGACCCACGTCCGCGGTGAGCGAGAGGAAGCTGGCGTCGCGTGCCACGCCGACGACTTCGAGCCACGGCCCCTGCGCTCCTCGCGTCGAGATCCGCCTGCCTAACGCAGCCTGCCCCGGCCAGAAGCGCCGCGCGAACGCCTCGTTCACCACGACCACGCCAGGGCTCCCCACGCGATCGACGCCCGTGATGCCGCGACCCTGTTGCAGGGGGATCTCCAGTGTCTCGAACCACGCGGGACCGACGATATTGTAGTGAAACTCCATGTCCTCGCCCTGCGCCGGCCGGTAGCCGTCGACCGCGATGCCCCGTCGGGAGGCGTCGAAACCAAATGGCGCCGACGAGCCCCAGCTCACGCTCCGGACGCCCGGCAATCCACCGACCTGCTCCCGGATGCGCTCTGGCGTGTTGAGGTCGTACGACGCCGACGGTATGTCGGCCCGTGGCGAGGCATTGAAGATCAGGATGCCTTCCGTGGCGAAACCGGGGTCGATGTTGCCAGCGGCGCGGAGGCTCCGCAGGAAGAGCAGCGCGCCGACGAGCAACAGGAGCGACACCGCAACCTGCCCCGAAACGAGAACGCCCTGCAGGGAGAACCGCCGTCCAGCAACCGTCGTGGTGGCCCCTTCCCCCTTGAGCATGCCGGTCACGTGCGTGCGGCTCGCGCGAAGCGCCGGTGCGACACCGAAGATGAGTCCCGTGAGCACCGCGGCGACCAGCGTGAACACCAGCACGCGCCAGTCGATGCCGAGGTCGAACCCGATGCGCACCGGCAGCGGTGGCTCGAAGCGAGCGATGGTGCGCGTGGCAAGGACGGCGAGGGCCGTCCCGGCGATCGCCCCGGCACCCGCCACCAGCGCGCTTTCCGTGAGCAGCT
>JACMLI010000417.1 GCA_014379705.1 Gemmatimonadaceae bacterium | reverse complement strand
CTCCCCCGTCGGCCCCGCCGGACGACCTGCGACGTCGCGTCCTGGTGGCCGCGACGCGCTGATTGTCGCGACGCGCGTCTCCTCAGGCGCGCCGGTCGAGGACCTGGCGGAGCGTCGCTTCGTCCACGTTGCCGCCGCTGATCACGATCCCCACGCACTGTCCGGCGAGTGTGGGCGCGAGGGCCTGGAGTCCGGCGAGTCCCGCCGCGCCAGCCGGTTCCACGAGCGAGTGCGTGGTGCGCAGCAGCACGCGCATCGCCTCGGTGATTTCGCCGTCGGTCACGGTGATGAACCCTGCGAGACCATCCCGCAGGGCGGGAAAGGTGAGCTCGTAGGCAGTGCGGGTGGCGAGTCCGTCGGCGATCGTGCTGGCGCTGTCGACGCTGCGCATCGTCTTCGCGTGCCAGGAGTCGTGCGCCGCCGATGCGCCGGCTGCCTGCACGCCGTACACCGTGAGCGAGGGCCGAAGCGCCTGGGCCACGGTGAGCGCCCCCACCGCCTGGGATCCGCCGCCGATCGCGATCACCATCGCGTTGAGCTCGGGCACCTGCGACAGGGCCTCGAGGGACATGGTCGCTGCTCCCGCCACCACGTTCCGGTCGTTCGTGGAGTGCGCGAGCGTGCCTCCCTCCTCGGCGAGGATCCGCTGCGCGACCACGAGGGACTCGTCATAGTCGCGCCCCTCCTCGACCAGGCGAGCGCCTAACGCGCGGACCCCGGCGTTCTTGTCGGGGTTGTTCCCGACGGGCACGCAGATCGTGGTCCGGACGCCGAAGACGCGCCCGGCGAACGCGATGCCGAGCCCGTGGTTCCCGCGCGTGGCCGCGACGACGCCGCGGTCACGCCGGTCGGCCGGCAGCGCGGACATGAACGACAGCCCGTTCCGGACCTTGAACGAGTTGGTGGGCTGGAAGTTCTCGTGCTTGACGTGCACCCGGATGCCGTGCCCGACCCACTCGTCGAGGAGGGGATAGGTGAACATCGGCGTGGGGGCGAGGTACGGCGCCAGGCGTTCACGGGCGGCGTAGACGTCGTCGATGGCGATCGGAGAGTTCACGAGTGGGTCGGCGAGGGAGGCAGTGGAAAATAGTCCCGACGATGCACGAGGCGTCGTGACAGCCGTCGATCCTGCGAAGGCAGGCGCCCAGGGACTTTGAGCAACAGCGCTACTCGTCCGTCGTCCGGAGGTCGGCCCAGGCGTGGCCTTCGTGATCGAAGCGGATGGTCACCTCCCAGGGGCGGCAGCAGACGTGGCAGTCCTCGACGTACTGCTGGAGGGGGCCGCCGCCGGGGTCGACGGAGAGGCTGTTTTCCTCGCCGCAGTAGGGGCAATAGGCGATGGCTTCGACGTCGGCGGTACCGTCGCCCAGGGGGAACTCGTCGTCGAGGTTGTCGGACATAGGGGCGAGAGAGAGGTCAACCGATGAATTACGCGAATCACGAGCGGCACGAGAAGCACGGGAAGCATGGGTTGCTCCCGGATCCCAGCGAAAGACGCCGGCCGCGCTTTTCGTGCCTCTGGTGCTTCTCGTGCCGCTCGTGATTCGCCCTGGCCGGCTGCTCGTCTGCGTGCCTCCACCTGAAAGTCATGAAACCCCTTCTCTCCAAAGGCGTAGAATGCTCCAACGCTCTTTCCCTTGGAGTCAGGAAATGTCACGCTGGATCGTGCTCTCCGTCGTCGGCGCCCTCGCGCTTCCGGTGGGGACGAATGCGCAGGTATTCACCGTCGGCCCCGGGCGCGACCGTGACTCGCAGGTCGGGCCCCGGCGCTCACCGGTCCTTGGCGGCGCGAGTGTGGTGTATGGCCGCCCGACCGGTGATTTCGCCTCATACGTCAACCAGGGCTTCGGCGTCGACGGCTTCGGCCGCTGGAAGGTCGACGAGCGGGGGATCTTCTCGTTAGGCCTGGAGGGCGGGTGGATGCAGTATGGGCGCGAGACCATCCGCGCGCCGCTCAGCTCCACCGTGGGCCGCATCGACGTCGACGTCACCACCTCGAACAACATCGTGTTCCTCGGCGCCGGGCCGCAGCTCACCGTGCCGACGGGACCGGTGCGACCGTACGTGGCGGGGAGCGTCGGGTTCTCGTACTTCTTCACCGAGTCCTCGGTCTCCGGTTCCAACTCCGATGACTACAGCTTTGCGGAGACGAAGAACTTCGACGACTTCATCTTCGCCTCGACCGGCGGGGCGGGAGTGTACATCCCCCTGGGCCTGAAGCGCGAAGCGGGGCTCGACATCGGCCTCCGCTACCACAACGGCGGGCGTGGCCAGTACCTGCGCGAGGGCAGCATCAAGGATCGGCCGGGCCAGACCCCCTTGATCGTCCCGATCGAAAGCGAGACGCGGCTGTGGAGCTGGCGCATTGGCTTTGTCGCCGGGCTGCGCTAGAGACGGAGGGGGCACAGTAGGAATCACGGGAATCACGGGCAGCACGAGAGGCACGGGGCGCGCGCGCGGTCGTCCTCTCGTGGCTTCGATCGTCATCCCGGTCCGGTGAGCGCCGCGAGCCGAGAACCGGGACCCAGAGTCGTAGGCAACACGACTGCACTAATGACGCTCGGTCCCGGATCTGCGCTCGCTATTCGCTCGCTTGTCCGGGATGACCCCGCGTGACCTTGTGTTGCGCGGTGCCAGGCGACCAGTTCCCCGGTCCACAGTCTCGTGGTCCCACAGCCGGCAAACGTGACCGCTCCGACCCCACCCGAATCCGCGCGAAAGACGGGAGGCGAAGGCCTGCGCGCCGTCCTCTCACTCGTCATCGGTTTCGCGGTCGGCGCGACGCTGCATGCGACGAGCGAACAGGCGGCGCGAGTGCTCCTCGCCGTCGCCGACCCGGTGGGCACCCTGTGGGTGAACGCCATTCGCATGACGGTGATTCCGCTGGTGGTCTCGCTCCTGATCACGGGGGTCACGCGGAGCAGGTCGTCGGCCGACGTCGGGCGCCTGGGTGGGCGGGCGATCGTCGTGTTCGTGGTGATGCTCGCCGGCATCTCGACGTTGACGGCGCTCATCGCGCCTCCGATCTACAGCCTGCTCACCGTGGAACCCGAAGCGGCCGCACGCCT
>JACMLI010000416.1 GCA_014379705.1 Gemmatimonadaceae bacterium | reverse complement strand
TTTCGCGCAGCACCGACTCGAGGTCGACCGTGCGATCAAGGAGCGCGAAACGAACCAGCAGCGCTTCCAGCAGCACCTGCTGCTGGGCGCTCTTCCGGAACTTGGGCTCGAGTTCGGCCACCGCATTGAGCATCCGAAGCAGGTCACCCGGGGCCGAGCGATCCTTGCGCACCACGAGAGCCGCGCGGGCCTTGTCGCTCAGCTCAACACTCGACGACCCCAGGCTCACCGCGAGCTGGGCGCGGATCATGTCGCTCAGGCCGGTGAGGAACTGGTTGAGGTCGATCCCCTGCTCGACGAGTCGCGTGACCGTCGGGAAGACGTCACCGGCGCGGCGCTCCACGACGAGGTCGAGCAGGCCGATGTATTCGTCCTCCGCCACGAGCCCGAGGGCCTCGCGCACGCCATCGGCCGTCACCTGGCCGTCGCCTAACGCGAGGACCTGGTCGGTGAGGGAGAGTCCGTCGCGCATCGAGCCATCGGCGGCCCGGGCGATGATCGCCAGCGCGTCCTCGCTCGCCGTGACGTGCTCCTCGGCCAGCACCGCGCGCAGTCGATCGCGGATGTCCGCGGGGCTCATGCGGCGGAAGTCGAAGCGCTGGAGGCGAGACAACACAGGGGCTGCAGCCTGCGCGATCTTCTGCGGCTCGGTCGTCGCGAAGACGAACACCACGCGCGGGGGCGGCTCCTCGAGGATCTTGAGGAGGGCGTTCCACGCCTCACGCGTGAGCATGTGCGCTTCGTCGACGATGTAGACCTTGTAGCGCGCATCGCCCGACGGCGCGTACATCGCCCGCTCGCGGAGTTCCCGTGCATCGTCCACCCCGCGATTGGAGGCCGCGTCGATCTCCACCACGTCGAGGCTCGCGCTCCCGCTCCAGATCCGGTCGCACGACGAACACACGCCGCACGGTTCACCGTCCGCCTGCTTGTTCTCGCAGTTGAGCGCCATCGCCAGCACGCGGGCCAGCGTCGTCTTGCCGACACCACGCGGCCCGCACAGCAGGTACCCGTGCGCGACGCGCCCCCGGGCGATGGCGCCCTTGAGCGTCGTCGACACGTGCGACTGCACGGCGACGGTCGCGAAGTTCCGGGGGCGGTATTTGCGGGCGAGGGAGATCAAGGGCGACGAGTGGACGAGATGGACGAGATGGACGAGGGGTTGGACGGGCGGATGGGCGGCGCGGCTTCGCAAGATGCCGAGATGGATACAGCGGCGCGAGACGCCGGAAAATACATCGCGCGGGGGTGATGGCCGTGTTGGCGAATCAACCCCGCGCGAAATACTCCAGGTCTTACGAAGCAACGCTAGACATCGCGTACCGCTGCTACCTTCGGGGTCCTCACGGGGTTGGCGCGCTAACGCCCTCCGGGACCTGGAGCACTTGGAAGTGTAGTCGGAGGACGGTTGGTCTGGTAGGCGGGATGACGGGATAGACGGACACCCGTCCATCCCGTCCACCCGTCTAGTTTCTCATCGCCGGCCACTCCGACGTGTCGCCAAGCGCCCGCCAGGACTCATCGAGCGCCGAGAGTACCACCTCGCCCGCACGCTCCACGTCGCCGGCGTTGGCGTCAAGGTGCAGCACAGCCCGCACACGCGACGGCGTCCATGCGCCCACCAGCACACCATCCTCCCGCGCCCGGCGTGCGACGTCGTGCGCACTGAGTCCCGGGGCGAGGTCGATCATCACGATGTTCGTCTCGGGAGGAACCACCGTCGCGGCGATCGCGTGGTCGACGATCTCCGCAAAACGCGCGGCCTTGACATGGTCCTCGGAGAGCCGGCCCAGGTTTCGCTCGAGACCGTACAAGGCACCGGCGGAGAGAATACCGCTCTGCCTCATGACCCCGCCGAGACGCTTGCGATGCCCATTGGCTCGATCGACCAGTTCTTCGTCTCCAACGAGCGCGGCCCCGGCCGGCGCGCCGAGTCCCTTGGAGAAGGAGACCATCACCATGTCGGCGTACCTGGCAAAGTCGCGAAGCGAGGTGCCTGTGGCGGCCGACGCATTCCATAACCGGGCGCCGTCGAGGAGCACGGCGCATCCCTTCGCCCGTGCCACGTCGTGCATGGCCTTGATGCCGGCCAACGGAGTCACGAGTCCACCAGCCCCGTTGTGGGTGTTCTCGAGGCACACAAGCGACGCCTGCGGGGCCGACGGGGACGGCGGCCGGAACGTCCGCTCGAGCGCCACGGCGTCCATCATTGGTCCCTCGCCCTGCACCGTCCGCACCTGGACCCCGGAAATCATGGCCGCTGCGACCATCTCCCAGTCCACGATGTGCGAGTTCAGGTCGGCGTAGATCTCGGTGCCAGGCTCGCTGAGGGCCCAGATCGCGGTCTGGTTGGCCATCGTGCCACTTGGGAAGAACAGCCCCTTTTCCTTGCCGAGCAGGTCGGCCACGCGTTCCTCGAGGCGGCGAGTCGTCGGGTCGCCATCGAGGTAATCGTCACCGACCTCGGCGTTCGCGATCGCTTCACGCATCGCGGCTGAGGGGCGGGTGACGGTGTCAGAGCGGATATCGATCACGTCGGGAAGCTCGAGAGGGGACGTGGCAACCTGGACCGGCCGCCACCATTCCCAATCTAGGATGGAGGGACCGATCCGTCACGCACATCCGTGTGCCCGGGGGACACGCCAGGGGGCGGTCCCCCTTCCCCTCAGTTGTCGAATCGCGCCCGCTGGAGGCGCCTAACGCGCCGGAGTTCCTGCGCCTGGGCCACTTCCCCGCCGAGGGTGAAGATCAGGGCGGCGTAGTAGACCCAGAACACGATCGACACGAGTGCGTACAGCGTCCCGGTGTACACCGATCCGGGGTCGAAGGAGGCCGTGTACGACGTCCATACGTTGCGCGCGAGCTCGAGCAGCGTGGCCGACGTGATCGCCCCTACCAGTGCCTGCCGCCACCGGATCTTCCGATTGGGAAGGACCTTGTACAGCGAGAAGAAGATGAGGATCACGAAGGCAAAGGCGATCACGCGGCCGATGGCGTACTCCATCGCCCCCATCACGTCCTCGCGCAGCCCGACGGCCATCAGCAGGTTGAGCCCTCGCGTGCGCGCGACCGCGAGGTAGAGGCTCAGCGCGATCCAGGCGAGCAGGAGGATCGACGAGTACACGGTGATGCGCACGTCGAACCACTTGCCCGAGAGGATCCCGCGATCCGTCTCGATGTCGAAGATGTCGGCGAGGACGGTGCGGAGCGACCCGAAGAGGCGCGTCGACGCCCAGATGTACACGAGGGCGCCGTACACGCCTAACGAACCGCGCGACGACACGACGTCGGCGATCAGTTGGTGCAACGGGTTGTCGGCGCTTTCCACGTGCGGCGGGAGGAAGCGATCGGCAAGGCTGATCACCTCGGAGACCGACGCGTCGGCCGACAGCCCGAGGACGAACGTCAGGCCTGCAATGAGCAGCAGGACGAACGGCACCGCCGCCAGCATCAGGTTGAAGGCGATGCCCCCGGCGAGGAAAAAGATGCGATCTTCCCCGCTCGAATCCCACACGCGGCGAGCGTAGTCGGCGAGCGCGGTGCCGATGACCACCGCGAGGCGCCGCGCGCGCTCCGGCAAGGACAGGCCGGGCGCGCCCGGAGGCGGCGGGATGACGGGAGCCGGCATGCGCGGAGGACGGCTCCCAGTGCGTCAGTCGCTCAGGGACGCGTCGTCAGGTGCCGCCTCGACGACGATGGCGCCTGGCGTCCCCGGCATGGGCCGATGCACGGCCAGCGGCTTCACCGTCTTCTTTACCGCCGCGGCCGTCCCACCCACCGCCAACTGCGTGAAGAGAAACCCGAACTTTGCGTCGTAGGCCTTCGCGAGCGCGGCCTTCGCGTCGTCAGGCAGGTCCCAGAGGCGACGCTTGAACGGCCCGAGTGCCTTCTTCCGCGTCTTGTAGAAGAACTGCTCCTCGGAGTCGGTCGCCTTGCGCTCCTCCTTCGCGTTCTCCCGCACCCAGCCATAGATCTCCTCGCGCATCGCGGCCGGGAGGTGGTCGTACAGCATGTTCTGGAAGTTCGTCGCCAGGTGAATCTCGGCGGTCTCGGTACGCGGGAAGTTGTTGAACGCCGTGTCGGACAGGGTGGAGGCGCCATGCTGCACCGCGCCCGACAGCCCGTATTCGTCGCGCGCGATCTTCGAGAGTTCCTCGAGCGTGTTCAGGTCGAGGGCCACGTCGGCGATGGAGCCGTCGGGGAGCACGACCCCGCCGTGCGAGGTCCCCGACTGCACCGAGATCTTGGACAGGCCCGCTGCCCCGGGTTGGAGTTTTTTTAGCGCGGCGACATAGCCGTCCATGAACGCGCGCAGTTCGGGCACGGTGGAGTTCTCGGTGCCCACCTCGCCGATCTCCCCCCCGATGGACGTCGTCACGCCCTTCGGCTCGATCCCGCGAATGAACGTCGTGATGTTCGCACATTCCTCGTAGTTCAGCCGCTGCTGCTCGGCGAGCGTCTCCTTCGACAGGTCCACGAGGGTCGAGGTATCGACGTCGATGTTGTAGAAGCCGGCCTCGATCGCCTCGGTGGCGAGCTTCTTTACGTTGTCGACCTCGGCCACCGGATCGGCGGCGTACTTCTTGTGATTGACCTGGAAGTGGTCGCCCTGGATGAACACCGGCCCTCGGAAGCCTTCGCGCAGCGCCGCAGCGAGCATCACCGCCACGTATTCGCTCGGCCGCTGCTCGGTGTACGCGATCTCCGACCGCGCAATTTCGAGCAGGAAGGCACCGGCCTTCTGCTGGATCGCCACGCGAAAGATGGAGCGCGCGGTGTCGTAGGCGGCCCCTCGCACGTTGATGGCAGGCACGGTGAACCCGCCGACTTCGCCGCGTCCACGCGCAAGGTAGAGGTCGTGGATCGATGCGGGGCGCACGCCCACCGCCTGCCCGATCTCCCAGATGAGCCAGCGCGCATAGTCGCGTGCATCCGCCTCGCCGAATACGGCGTCGCGGACGAGCGCGTCCATGCGAGGCGACGCGAGGAGCGACTCGTCGTGGACCGTGACCTTCGAATCGACGCGGGTGACCGCGTCGCCGAACGCGGAATGGGCGGGGATGGTGCTGGACATGATCTCGTGGTGGACGGTCGTGGGATTCGACTGGGAAAAGTACCTTGCAGGCCCCGCAGCGCGGAGGGCTGCTGTGCCCTCAGATGCGGCGATCCTGCGACGGCCTGGGCAGGGCGTCGAATGCCAGGCGGGACGCGTCGAAGCCGGGCCGCCCCATGATGCCGTACGTGAACTGCTTCCCCAGCTCGACTCCCGGCTGGTCGAAGGCGTTGATGCCGTAGAGCGCGCCGGCGTACGCCGTCGCCACCTCGAAGAGCATCATGAGCCCGCCCACGTGCCACGCGTCGATCGTGTCGATCTCGATCGTTGCGCTCGGACGTCCGCGGGAGGCGAGCGCCCCAGCCGTCGCGCGTCGTTCGGTGTTCAGCAACTCCCACAGGGAGTGTCCGCCGAGGTAGGCGAGATCGGGGACGTCGGCATGCATCGCCGGGATGCGCACGTCCACCAAGGGCGTCCCAACGGCCACGAACGTCACCGTCTTGTCGAGCGGCCCTTCCATGAAAAGCTGCACCTGGCTGTGCTGGTCGGTCGCCCCGAGGGCGGGCACCGGGGTCGGGCCGACGTGGCGTCCGTCCGGATGCGCCTTCCCAAGGCTCTCGGCCCAGAGCTGGACGAACCACGACGCGATGTCGCGCAGAGGGTCGGCGTAGGGCATGAGTACGTGCACGTGCTTGCCGGCCGTGGTGTCCGCGAGCCACTGGAGCACGGCAAAGGCTCCCGCGGGATTCTCCGCGAGCCGGTCGGTGGCCGTGCGCCGCACGATGTCGCCGGCGCCAAGGAGCAGTGCCTTCACGTCGATGCCGACGAGCGCAGCCGGCAGGAGACCGACAGGACTCAGCACGCTGAACCGTCCGCCGACATTCGCGGGGATGTCGAGCGCGGGAATGCCCTCCGCGGTGGCAATCGGACGCAAGGCGCCCTTGGTGGGATCGGTAACGAACACGAGGTGGTCGCCGAGTGGCAGCTGTGCCGCCACGAGGCGCTCGCGCACCACGAGGTACTGCGCCATCGTTTCGGCCGTTCCGCCGGACTTGGAGATGACGACGAACAGCGTGTCCGGCAGCTTCACGCGACCGAGGATCGCGACGATCGTCACCGGGTCGACGTTGTCCAGCACGTGGAGGCGCGGCCAGCGCTCGCGCGCGTCGTCGTCGAGCATGTTCCACTGCGGCGGACGCAATGCGTTGCGCGGGGCCACCGGCCCGAGCGCCGAGCCTCCGATGCCGAGCAGCACCACGTCGCGATAGCGCGCACGCGTCCGCGCCACGAAGTCGGTGACCTGGGCCAGGAGCGACGCATCGGCCGGGAGGTCGAAGAACCCCAACTCGCCGCTGCGGTGGCGTGCGGTCACGCTGGCATGGGCCGAGGCAAAGGCGTCCGTCGCGCCGCTCCACGCAGCGGGCGTCACCCCGCCGGGCACGGCATCGGACAACATGAACGTATAGTCGAGGGTCAGCATGGCAGGGGATGGAGGCGGGCGGTCGCCGGTGTCACGAGCCGGCGTGGATGACCAAACCGTCGAAAGCAGGCGCGATACCGGGAGGCAATTCGGCCTCGAGGTCGGCGTGGAAGTTCTGGTGCGTGAGGTGCGTGAGATAGGTGCGTGGTGCCCCCACCTCACGCGCCACGTCGATGGCCTGGGCGAGCGAGAGGTGCGTTGGGTGCTCGGTACGAAACAAGGCGTTGAGGACGAGCACCTTCACGCCACGCAGCCGCTCGAGCGCCGCCGCCGGAATCGACTTGGCGTCGGTCACGTATGCGATCGGGCCCACGCGATACCCGAACACGGTGACCAGGCCGTGCGGCACGGCGATGGCTTCGACCACGGCGTCGCCGATCGCCACGCGCTCACCGTCCACGAGGGCAATGGCGTGTCCCTCGGGCTTGGACGTCCCGGGCAGCGGCTTCATGCGATCGTCGAAGATGTACGGAAAGCGCGTCGCGAGACGCGCCAGCGTGTCGGCAGGGCCGTACATCGGCAGGGGGGTCGACCGGCGCACCGAGAACGCGCGGATGTCGTCCACGCCGTGGATGTGGTCCGCGTGGTCATGAGTGAAGAGCACGGCATCCACCCGATCGATGCCACAGGCGACGACCTGGAGTCGAAGTTCCGGAGGCGTATCGATCAGCAGGCGCGTCCCGTCGTCCGTCTCGACCACCGCCCCGCAGCGCGTGCGCTTGTCGCGTGCATCGCTGGAATGGCACACGGCGCACCGGCAGCCGATCTGCGGAACGCCGAAGCTGGTGCCGGTGCCGAGGAACGTGAGCTTCACGAGGTGCGGTGCGGCAGCGTGGGGTGAACGCCGGAAGCTACCGCATCCGCATCCCGCGTTGTCAATCCTGCTCGGACTCCCTGCGGGGTTCGACGCGTGGCCCGGCCGCAGTGCCATCGACGTTCGCGAACGCGAGGATGCCCTCGCGCTGGGCGAGCGCGAAGGCGCTCCACAGGAGGAACGTCACGCCCAGCATCTCCATGGTCTCCTCGAGCCATACGAAGCCGGGACCCGACGTGTGCAGCACGAGACTCGTGATGGGTTCGATGCCGAAGGCACCGAACGCGAAGATGACCAGGCCAATGACCAGGGACTTCAGGGAGCCGGGCGCCTCGTCGAAGGCGACCTTCGCGCGGCTTGCGGCCACGCCCAGCACGATCAGCAGGGGAATGCCCAGTGCCGGCAGCCACAGGGTCTTGAGGGCGCCTTGTCCACTCCCGACCTTCCCACTCACCCCGATCGACAACTTCTCGTGGAGCTGCGCGATCTCGTCGAGCGACAGGCCAAGGAAGATCGCTGCGAGGATGAACAGGGGAAGTGCTGCCTTCGCCCCGCGCTTGTGGAGCCGGTACACTGCGAAACCCATCAGCGCCGCAACCACCGCCCACTGCACCGATGAATACCACGAGGGAAAGTTCGCCTCGTCGTCCAGGTCGACCAGCCGGTTGATCTTGGTGAAGGGCCGCCCGATCAACTGGTTCACGATGTACGGCACTCCAACGAGCAAGTCGGCCGCAAAGAATGCCTTCACGAGCCGCGGCAAACGGGGGGAGGTCATGCTGCGGGGTTGAGGTGAACCTTCGGTACGTCAAGCTGGAGCCACGTCCATGCGTGTCAACACGGCGCACCCGGCCTACACCAGCTCCACCTTCATCAGGTTCGTGGTGCCGGGGACGTCGAATGGCACGCCCGCGGTCACGATAACGCGATCCCCCTCGCGAGCCAGCCCGCGCTCGAGGACCGCGAGGCGTGCCTTGGCGTACATCTCGGCGTAGGTCTCGCTGCGTTCGACCAGCACAGGGATGACGCCCCAGACGAGTGCAAGTTGCTGATACGTGCGTTGCACGTCGGTCAGCACCAACAGGGGGACCCCCGGCCGGTGGGCGGCCACGATGCGAGCGCTGAACCCGCTCTTGGTGAACACGATCACCAGGGGTGCGCCGAGCAGCCGCACTGCGGTCGCCGTCGCCGCCGCGATGGTCTCCTCGGTCGACGCCGAGCCAGCGGAAACCCGCCGCTCCTCGAGCCGGGGCGCGGGGTGCTGCTCGATCTCGGCAATGATGCGCTGCATCGCCTGCACCGCGAGCTTCGGGTACGACCCCGATGCCGTCTCGGCGGACAGCATCACCGCGTCGGTCCCGTCGAGGATCGCATTGGCCACGTCGCTCGCCTCGGCCCGCGTGGGACGCGGATTCTGGATCATCGACTCCAGCATCTGCGTCGCAGTGATCACCGGGCGCCCCATCACGTTCGCGAGCCGGATGATGCGCTTCTGGACCAGCGGCACTTCCTCGAACGGCAGCTCGACGCCGAGGTCGCCGCGCGCGACCATCACGGCGTCGGTGGCACGCATGATCCCCTCGATCTGCAGCAGCGCCGTGTCCTTCTCGATCTTCGCGACGACCAGCATGCCCTTGGGAATCAGGGCGCGCAGGCCGGCAATGTCCTCGGCGCGCCGCACGAAGCTCAGCGCGAGGTAGTCGACGTTGCTCTCGATGGCAAACCCGATGTCGGCCTTGTCCTTGTCGGTGATCGACGGCGCCGACACCGACACGCCGGGAAGGTTGAGTCCCTTGTGGCTCTTGATCGGACCACCGTACACGACGCGCACGTGCACGCGCTCGCCGACCACGTCCATCACGACGAGTTCGATCAGTCCGTCGTCGACGAGGATGCGGTCTCCGACGTGGATGTCCCTGGCCAGGGCGTCGTAGGTCACCGGGATCTCCCCCGGCGTCGCGGCATGCTCGTGGCAGAGCACGAGGTCCTGCCCGGTCACCACGTTGATCGGCGTCTCGAGGTCGCCGATGCGGATGCGCGGCCCCTGAAGGTCGCCGAGAATGGCGACCGGACGGCCTCGCTGCGCCGCCTGCTCGCGCACGATCCGGATGCGTTCCGCGTGTTGTTCGTGCGTGCCGTGCGAAAAGTTGATGCGTGCGACGTTGAGACCGGCGTCCATCAGGGCCCCGATGGCCTCGGGGGTGGTCGTGGCGGGACCGAGCGTGCAGACGACCTTGGTGCGCGGGATGTGCGAGGACACGATGGGGAGGTGGAGTGATTCGTCGCGGCGTGGAAGGGCCGGCCGCCCCGGGGCCGCCGGCTTCCGTGGCTCAGGCGACGCGGCTCGAGCCTAACGACTTGCTCTTGCGCTCGATGCCGGCGACGAGGCCGTCGAACGATTTCTGGAACGACGCCAGTCCGTCGGCAAGGAGCTTGTCCGTGACGGCGTCCATCGGGATGCCGATCGATGCGAGCTGCTGCATCAGGGCGTCGGCCTCCGTCCATCCCTGGTCGACCGTGCGCGCGGTCTCGCCATGGTCGCGGAACGCGTCGAACGTGGCGGGGGGCATCGTGTTCACCGTGTGCGGCCCGATCAGCGCCTCCACGTACATCACGTCGCGATACGCCGGGTTCTTCGTGCTCGTGCTCGCCCACAGCGGGCGTTGCACGCGGGCCCCGAGCGCGCGCAGCCGCTCCCAGCGCGGCCCCGAGAAGCGCTGCGTGAACAGTCGATAGGCCAGCCTGGCGTTGGCCACCGCGGCCTGCCCCTTGAGCCCCGCCGCCACCGGGTCAGTGGATGCATCGAGCCGCTTGTCCACCTCGGAGTCGACGCGACTGACGAAGAACGACGCGACCGAGGCCACGCGGTCGATCGGCTGGCCCGCGTCTACGCGCGCCTCGAGGCCGCTGAGGTACGCCTCGATCACGCGATCGTGCGCCGCGATCGCAAAGAGCAGCGTGATGTTGACGTTGATGCCCTCGGCAATCAGCTGCCGCACCGCCCTGGATCCTTCTTCGGTGCCGGGGACCTTGACCATGACGTTGGGACGGTCCACCGTGGCCCACAGCCGCCGCGCCTCGGCGATGGTCTCCTGTGCGTCGTTCGCGACGCCGGGCGACACTTCGATCGACACGAAACCGTCCTCCCCCTGCGAGTCGCGATGCACGTCCGCGAAGATGTCGCAGGCGGTGCGCACGTCCGAGGTCTCCACGAACTCGAAGTTCTCCCAGGGCGTGGCCGACGCCGGCGCCGACGCAATCTGCGCGTCGTAGGCCGTGCTCTCGGCGAGTGCCTTCTCGAAGATCGTCGGGTTCGAGGTCATCCCACGCAGGCCGTCCTCACGAATGAGTCGACCCAGTGAACCGTCCTGCAGCATCCGCCGATCGATGAAATCGAGCCAGACGGATTGGCCAGCCGCGGGAAGGGAGAGCAGTCGATTGGTCATGGATTACTTGAGCGCCCAGGTCGTGGTGAACTCGCTCGCTCCCCAGATGATCCGCAGGTCGCCACGCGGCGCGCCATCGGGCCCCGGCACGAGCGAAATCGTGAGGGACTCGATCGGAGTGGCCAGCGTCCTGGTCGTGAGCGGCACCTTGATGACGTCGCGCTCCGGCTTGTGCTCGCCGCCGGGGTCCGAATTGACGATGAGCTTCCACGGCCCCTTCGCTGAGGTCTCGGCCCACAGGACATACGTCCCCTTCGGAACCGTCGCGCCGCCAATGAGCAGGTCGACCTCGGTCGTCAACGTCGTCGGGTTGTTCGCGCCAAGGCGCCAGACCTTGTCGAGGTCTGCGGCAAGCGCGCCGGCGACAGCGCGACCACGTGCGTGGGGCTGGCCGTAGTCGATCTTCACCTTGAGTGGTGCCGACGCTGGCGATGTGTCGCCCTGTGGCCGCGGGACGCTGAACAGGACTTCCGCCGTGGCGCGCGTACTCGGCGCCGATCGCAGTGTCGATTGCCCTTGTGCAGTGGGCACCGCGAGGAGGGTGGCGGCGAGGAAAGCAGCGTGAAGGCGCACGATATGTGTGGGCAGGAGGTGGTGGTGCAGAGGAATGAAATCTGCCCGCAATGCGTGACCGGGGGCAACGGCACTCGGTCCGTAACATTGCGTAATCGATGACGGCGACTGCTGTGACTGGCCGGGCCTGCCGGCCACCTCGAGCGTGCCGCCGTGGCGAGCCATCAGGGCGCGCGCGCGCCGCAGGTGTCCCCAGCATGAAGCGGCAGATGAGAGAGCCGCGTGACCGTGAACAGGAGTGGTTCCACATGTTTCGACTCGCATTCGTTGGTTGCCTTGCCCTCAGTGTCATTGGGTGCGGCTCCGCCACCGACGCGCGCTTTCCCGGCGATGCCGCGCTCTTCGAGATCGAGGTGTCCGGTGAAGTCTTCACGGTGGCCGTTGCCACCGCATCGCAGGCGGCTGACCTTCGTGCGCGCATGCAGTCCGGCACGCGCGGTGTGGTCATGGGCTCGCTCGCCGCAGGGAACGGCGGCTTCAATGCGCCGTGGCCCTGGCACATGACGCTGCAATCCGTCGAAACCGCCGACGTGGCGATCGAGCTCTGCGACGGCCGGCCGAGCATGGTCAGCGCCGACCTCGCCTACTGGATCGGCACGGTCAGGCAGTTCTGCCCGTGGGGAGCGAAGGTGGTGAGGGAGAAGACGTGATTCGGGATTCGGGATTCGTGATTCGGCGGGAATCGTAACGAGTCACGCCCAATCCCGAATCCCGAATCCCGAATCCCGGCTATTCCCAGCGCTGGGTCCGCGCCAGATTCTCCGCCACCGACCCACTGGAGACCTGGCCCATGCGCGTTCCATTCGTCCGTTCGCTCCTGTTCGCCCTTGCCCTGCCCTCGCTTGCGCTGGCCCAGGCGCGGCCCGCGGCCGCACCGAAGCCTGATCCCCGACTCGAGAAGCTCAAGGTCGAGGCCCTGGCCAGCGTCGAGGGACGCGCCAAGATGGTGCAGGAGATCGTCGACATGCTCTTTTCCTTTGGCGAGCTCGGCATGCAGGAAGTCGAGACGTCGAAGTACCTCACCGGTATCCTCGAGCAGAACGGATTCCGGATCGAGCGGGGTGTGGCGGGGATGCCCACCGCGTGGACGGCGACGTGGGGATCCGGCAAGCCGGTGATCTCTATCGGCTCAGACATCGACGGCATTCCGCAGGCGAGCCAGAAGCCGGCGTTCGGCTACCGGGAGGCGATGGTCGCGGGCGCCCCGGGTCATGGCGAGGGGCACAACTCCGGCCAGGCGGTGAACATCGTCGCGGCGATCGCGGTGAAAGAACTGATGGAGCGTGAGAAGATCCCGGGCACGCTGATGCTCTGGCCCGGCGTCGCGGAGGAGCAACTCGCCGGCAAGGCGCACCTGGTGCGTGCCGGCGTGTTCAAGGACACCGACGTCGCGCTCTTCACGCACGTCGGCAACGACCTCGGCGTGGCGTGGGGCCGCGCGCCGATGCAGGCCATGGTCTCCGCCGAGTTCCGCTTCAAGGGCCAGACGGCCCACTCGGCCGGCGCTCCCTGGCGCGGCAAGTCGGCGCTCGATGCCGTCATGCTCATGGCGCAGGGTTGGGAGTACCGCCGTGAGCACCTCGAACCGCAGCAGCGCTCCCACTACATCATCCGCGACGGTGGCGACCAGCCGAACGTCGTGCCGCAGACGGCCTCCATCTGGTTCTACTTCCGCGAGCGCGACTACGACGGGGTGATCCGGAACTTCGAGACCGGCAAGCGCATCGCCCGTGGTGCGGCGATGATGACCGATACGCAACTCGACACCGTGGTCATGCTGGGCTCGGCCTGGCCCGGGCACTTCAGCCGGCCTGTCGCGGAGGCGACGTTCGAGAACATCAAGCGCGTGGGCATGCCGACGTGGGACGCGAACGACCAGGCGCTCGCCAAGGCGCTGCAGCGCGAGCTGTCGTTCCCCGAGACGGGGCTGCTCGGCGTCGTGCGCCCCCTCACGCCCCCGCTGCCTAACGACGTGGTGTTCGGGGGCTCGGACGACATCGGGGACGTGTCGTGGAACGTGCCCACCGTGACGCTGAACTTCCCGTCGAACATTCCGGGGCTGCCCGGCCACAACTGGTCGAACACCATCGCGATGGCCACACCCATCGCGCACAAGGGCGCGCTTGCCGGGGCCAAGGTGCAGGCCCTGACCCTGCTCGACCTGATGCTCCGCCCCACCGTCGTCGCGGACGCCTGGACCTACTTCCGCGACGTGCAGACGAAGACCACGAAGTACACGTCCTTCCTCGGCCCCAACGACGGTCCGCCCATCTGGCTCAACGCCGAGATCATGGCCCGCTTCCGTCCCGAGATGCGGAAGACCTACTACGACCCCACGAAGTTCCGCACATACCTCGAGCAGTTGGGGATCAAGTACCCGACGGTCAAGGCGGTGACGCAGTAGGGACTAGTGGACTAGTGGACTAGTGGACTCGTAGTGGACGGATAGACGGGTGGACGGGTGGACGGGTGGACGGATGCGGATTAAACCATCGCAATTTCAGCCCCTCGCCGTTGCCACCCGTCACCACTAGTCCACTAATCGACTAATCCATCCACCCGTAGTGCACATCACACTTCAGCTGTGACGGAAGCGGCCGATGCTTTTCATCGTCCGAGATTCCAAAGCCACTGGAGGGTTGCTGTGTTAGTCCGGGATGCCCTGACGCGGAAGAACCACACGATTCGCGTCGACAAGAAGCTCGCTGCCGCTCGCGCCATCATGGATTGGGCGAGCGTCGCTCACCTTCCCGTTGTGGACGCAGAGGGCGCGCTCGTCGGCGTCATCACCCGTGACACGCTGCAGGCGGCGACCCCTGCTGCCCTGGACCGCACGATCCCGCGCGCCGAGAGCGACCGCAAGCTCGCTACCACTCCCGTGTCCAACGCGCTCGTGCCGGACGTCCCGTCGGTCAGCGCAGACGCTGCGGCGTGGGAAGCCGCTGAACTCATGACCCAGCACCGCGTCAACTTCCTCCCGGTCATCGACCGGAATCGCGTCGCCGGTGTCGTGACCGCCAGCGACCTCGTCGCGTTGGTGGAGCGTGCCGAACCAATGCTGCGTAGCGCATAGGGCGCCCGACCGGCTGCTGAAACCGGGACGGGACGGGGGCCGCCGTCAAACGTGTCAGGGTCGTGCGCTTGCCGAAACGGTGACACGGGCGCCAACGTTGGCCCTGCCCGCGGGCGAGTTGCCCGGGCATCACCCGTTCCCCACCGCGTCATGTTCCGTTCGCTTCGCCGCGTCGCTGCCCTGTGCCTGGTCGCGGCGGCGGCCCCGTCCCTCTCCGCCCAGACCCGTCCGGCGGCCGCGCCGCGCCCTGACCCGCGTCTCGAGAAGCTCAAGGCCGAGGCCGTCCAGAAGATCGACGCCCGCGCCAAGCTGGTCCAGGAGATCATCGACCAGGTCTTCTCGTTCGGCGAACTCGGCATGCAGGAGTTCGAGACGAGCAAGTACCTCACCGGCCTGCTCGAGAAGAACGGCTTCAAGGTCGAGCGCGGGGTCGCCGGCATGCCGACCGCGTTCGTCGCCACGTGGGGCTCGGGCAAGCCGGTCATCGCGTTAGGCTCGGACATCGACGGCATCCCGCAGTCGAACCAGAAGCCGGCGTACGGCTACTTCGAGCCACTGGTCGAGGGTGCGCCCGGGCATGGCGAGGGCCACAACTCCGGCCAGGCGGTGAACATCGCGGCAGCGCTCGTGGTCAAGGAGATCATGGAGCGCGACAACATCCAGGGCACGCTCAAGATCTGGCCCGGGGTTGCCGAGGAGCAGGTGGCCGGCAAGGCGCACCTGGTCCGCGCCGGCGTCTTCAAGGACGTGGACGTCGCGCTCTTCACGCACGTCGGCAACAACCTCGGGGTCTCATGGGGCCAGTCGGGCTCCACGGCGCTCGTGACCGCGATGTTCAAGTTCAAGGGCCAGACCGCGCACTCGGCGGGCGCCCCGTGGCGCGGCAAGTCCGCGCTCGACGCGGTGATGCTGATGGGTCAGGGCTGGGAGTTCAAGCGAGAACACCTCGAGCCTGGCCAGCGTTCGCACTATGTCATCGTGGATGGCGGCGACCAGCCGAACGTGGTGCCGCAGACGGCGAGCATCTGGTTCTACATCCGCGAGCGCGACTACGACCGGGTGCAGGCGAACTTCGAGGCGGCGAAACGCATCGCGCGGGGCGCGGCGATGATGACCGACACGCAGCTCGACACGGTCATGATCCTCGGCTCGGCATGGAGCGGCCACTTCAACAAGCACATCGCGCAGGCAACGCACGACAACATCAGGAAGGTCGGGCTCCCGACGTGGGACCAGAATGACATCGCGCTCGCCAAGGGCATCCAGCGCGACCTCAAGGTGCGCGAACAGGGGCTGGAGACGCAGGTCGACTCCCTCGGCGGCCCCGTCGACCCGACGCGTTCGTTAGGCGGTGGATCGGATGACATCGGCGACATTTCGTGGAACGTGCCCACGGTCACGCTCCGCTTCCCGTCGAACATCCCGGGACTGCCCGGGCACAACTGGGCCAACGGCATCGCGATGGCGACGCCGATCGCGCACAAGGGCGGCGTCGCCGGCGCCAAGGTGCAGGCCATGACGCTGCTCGACATCCTGCTCACGCCCACGCTCGTCGCCAGCGCGTGGGACTACTTCAACAACGAGCAGACCAAGGTCACCAAGTACAAGTCCTTTCTCGGGCCGAACGACGGGCCGCCGACCTGGCTCAACGAAGGCATCATGGCGCGGTACCGGCCGGCCATGAGCAAGTTCTACTACGATCCCACGAAGTACGCGACGTACCTCGAGCAGCTCGGGATCAAGTACCCGACGGTGAAGCCGGTCGCCCAGTAGCAGCCGGGAGGACGGGATGGACGGGATGAACGGGTATCAACACCCGCACCCGCCCATCCCGTCTATCCCGTCCTCCCTTCGGCGGCGGCGGGCCCCACGTTGCCGATAAAGCGCCACAGGAGTCGCGCGAACTCCTGACGCTCGGCACTCGTCCAGTCCCGCATTGCCGTGCGGAACACGTCCTGCCGGATGCGGTGCGCGTGCTCGAGCAATGTGTCGCCCGCTGGCGTCAGCACCAGCGTGATGCGTCGCCCGTCCTCCTGCGACGCTTCCCGCTTCACGTAACCCGCGTCGATCGCCGCCGTCACCAGGCGGCTCGCGCGTGAGGGATCGAGCCCGAGCTCCGTCGCGACGCGTCCGACCGTGATCTCGCCTTCACCCTGGCGACCCAGTTCCACCACGTCCACGACCCCGAGCGCCGCAAGGTCGTCGCCTCCCATCTCCTCGAGCAATCGCTTGCCCAGTGTGCGACGCGACATGCTGCGCCGGATCGCGACCATCGAACGCTCGACGAGCTCGAGCGCCTGGTCATCGACGCTCGGCGGGCGGGGTCGCTTCTCGGTGGCACGCGGCCGGGCCGGCTTCCTGGCGGTCATGGCCGGAAGGTAGCGCTTGACGTGCAGGGGTGACACTTATATGCTTTTCGCACACAACTGCCAAAGGCATACGCATGGTGACCCTCACGTTCCTCGCCCACTGGCTTCACGTGGCTGCCGCCCTGGTCTGGATGGGCGTGCAGGTTTCCGTGGCGCTGCTCATCTTCCCCGCCCTCGCGACGCGCCCGGGAAGCGACGCCCGCCCCCTCCTGGGGGCGCTCGCTGCCCGCATCCCGCGCCTCATGCAGGTGTCGGGGCTTCTCGTCATCATCCTCGGGCTCGTACGCGGCACGGTGCTGGGGCCCATTCGCACCTGGTCGGCGCTGGGGTCGCGCTACGCGCTGCTGATGGGCCTCTCCCTCGTCCTCATGTTCGCGCTCATCGGCTACGGTCAGCGAACCGGACCCACCCTGATGGCCGCGATCTGGGACGGCGAGGCAGTGCGCCCGGGAGCCCACGCCGCGATGCGACGGCACGCGGTCGTCGTGCTGGCCACGCTCGCGCTCATCACCGGCTGCATGGTGGCGATGCGTTTCGGCGTGTAGGCCTCAGGCCTTCTTGCAGAAGTGCTTGAAGGCCACGTCGCCGAAGCTCCCGGCGAGCGTCGGCCCGTAGCCCGGAATCTTGTTGACCTTGTGCTGGTAGATCTTGTTGGTCTTCTCGTCGTGGAAGATCCAGCTCTCCTTCACGGCGAACGAATTGGCCGTGCAGTTGAACATCGCGGCGGCCTTCGACCCCGTCACGTCGCCCTTGCCGGGAATCGCCACCGGCTTGGTGTACGTCACCCGCACCGTGGCCGAGATGATGCCGTCCTTCGCCGTCTTCACGGTGCGCGAGTCGACAAACACCGGATTGCCAGTGCTCGTCAGCCCGACCTGCTGCCAGCGGCCCTGCACCAGCACGACGGCGGTGAGGAGCGTGAGGATCGTGGGCGTCATTGCAGGTCTTGCGCCTCCTCGGGTGGGCGACGCGCCCCTGGTGGCGGCGGCGCCGCGGCGGCGGCCTTCGCATCCTCTTCCTCGTACGTGGTCGTCGGCACCTTGAAGGCTTCGGCGAGCGCGGGATCCGTTGGCTTGTTCAGCACGCGACGCGCCACATATTCGCCGAACACCGGTCCCTGCTTGAAGGCCTCGGCGTTGCCACCGCCAGCGATCCACACGTTCGAGAAGTCGGGATGCCTGTCGATGATGAAGTTGCGGGAAACCGTACTCTCGTAATGACAGGCGCGCTGCTCGTTGATCGGCATGTCCTTGAGCAGGGGAAAGCGCTCCGCGAGGAACGTGCGCAGCCTCGCCACGTTCGGGGCCCCTACCATCCGCTCACTCGTGTCGGGATCTCCCGCCTGCCCGCCACCGATTCGCGTCCTGAAGCCGTGGTTGTCCACCGGCAGGGCCGCCCACCCCGTGACTCCCGGAAAGTTGTGGCTCGGCATGTCGGGCGCCTGGAAGCGCTTGTCGCCTATCGGCGTCGCCATGTAGAACACGTTGCCCATCGGCGAGCGCATCCGGTCGCCGAGCAGGTTGGCAAATACCTTGGGCAGCCATGGGCCGCAGGCGAAGACGTACTGTCCGCCGCGGATTGAATCGCCGTCGGCCGTGAGCAGTTCGTCGATCTTGCCCGTGCCGCGCATGAGCGTGCTCACGCGATCGATGCGGAGCGTCCCCCCGCGCTTCTGGAACATGGCCGCGACGAGTTCGCAGGATCGCCGCGCGCGCACCACCCCGGCCTGCGGTTCGTAGATGATCGCGTTGATCCCCGCGAGGTCGAACACCGGCCACCGGTAGCGCGCCTCGTCGACCGTGAGCGTCTCGTGGACGATCTTGTTTTTCACCCACCAGTCGCGCGTTTGCGTCAGGAAGGGCTCCCACGCCGCGCGGGTGATCAGGTCTCCCGTCGTGAAGTAGATGTGGGCCCCCATCTCCTTCCAGAAGATCTCGTCCCACTGCTTCCACTTCTGGATGGCCTCGTTCGCCCAGAGCATCCACTGCTCGCCATTCGGGCGGTCGCCGTACGAGGTGCGCACGCCGCGTGTCACGTCGCCGGAGGTAGAGCGGGAGTTGCCGGCGCCATACGCGTCGACCACGAGCACCTTGGCCCCCATCGACTGCAGGTGCAGCGCCGTCCACCCGCCGATCGCCCCCGCCCCGATGACCACCACGTCCGGCAGCCCCTTCTGCACTGCCGGGGCCACGCCTGTCGACGGCTGGATCGTCACGCCCAACGAACCGGTGCCTGCGAGCAGCAGCCCGGTCTGGGCCCCCGCCGCCTTGAGGAAGTCGCGCCGGTCGAGGGTCATCGGGCGGCGATCACGCCCGCGGCGGAATCGTGTCGATCTTGATCTTCTTGAGGCCCTCTTCGTCGGGCGGAAGCTCCGCCTCGCCTTGCGGGTAGCCGTTGAGGTTCAGGATGTACGCGATGATGTCGACGTAATCCTGCACCGGGAGCTGGCCCGGGTTGTCGTTCGGCATCGTGCTCTTGATCAGGTCGTACAGCTCGAAGATCGTCCTGCCCTTCCAGGCCTGCTCGAAGGCCTGGCCAGAGTACGCCTCGGCCCCGTGGCACGAGCCGCAATTGGTGCGGTGACCAGCGCGGCCGCGGGCAACCTGCTCGGCGTTCATGATGCCCGACATGATCGAGCGGTCCGGCTTGACGGCGGCGGAGTCCCCCTGCGCAAGAACCGCGGGGGTTATGAGCAGGCAGGCGGCAAAGGCCGCGAGGGTACGAAATCGCGATTGCATGGAATGAAGGGATCGGGCTCGAGTCAGGGCCTGACGGCCCGGAATTGGCCGGTGGGACGACCGTAAATGTTTCCGATTGCGCGACGTGGTGCCAGTGCCGCGAACTACCCCACCCCGGAGACCCAGATCCCCACGGCGTGCGACGAGCGGGCGAGCCAGCGTTGGCGGGCCCGGCTTCGATGACGGGGAATACCCGGGGTGCCCTCCCGCGGCTATCGTTCGTCATTCGGGCGGGGCCCGCGGGCCCGTTTCCTCAACCCTCGTGCGGTCATGAACGAGAAGCAGTTGCAGGCGCTGATCAAGAAGATGGAGAAGCAGGCAAAGCCCAAGGGCAAGCCCGCCCGCTGGAACGACCCGACGCTTGCGGCGACGCAGAAGGAAACCGAGGAGAGCGTCGTGGAAGCGAAGGACCTGTTCAAGGAGATGAAGCGCCGCGAGTTCTGATCGCGGCGTTGTTCATTTGTGGGCGCTGAGGGAACTGGGGGCGTGTGAGGCGCATGAGGCGTGCGAGGCCCGCTCAAACGCCCCACACGCCCCATACGCCTGATATTCAGCCCGCGAAACTGCAAACCATCGTGCACCGTAGGCTGTCTCACCTAAGAACCTCAGGTGAGGGCACCATGGCCGACGATCTGGACCTCATGCGCGGGACCCTCGACCTCTTCGTGCTCAAGACCCTTTCGTGGGGACCGATGCACGGACTGGCCATTCTCCGCTGGATCGAGCAGGCGACGCAGTCCGTGCTCCAGGTCGAAGAAGGGGCGCTGTACCCGGCCCTGCACCGCATGGAGCAGAAGGGGTGGCTCGCCTCCGAGTGGGGGGTCTCCGAGAACAACCGACGCGCGAAGTTCTACAAGCTCACGCCCCAGGGCCGCCGCCAGTTCACGGCGAACCTTTCGCTCTGGCAGCGCTACGTGAGCGCGGCTTCAATGCTCCTCACCGCGGAGGGCGCCCGGTGAAACGCCTTGTGAACCTGCCCGGCTCGAAGGCGCGCACGCGCGCCGACGTGGACGCCGAGTTGCAGTTCCACCTCGAGGGACGCATCGAGGAACTGATGGCCGGCGGCCTGTCGCGCGAGGACGCGACGCGCGAGGCGCACCGCCGGTTCGGCGATCCCTCGGCCGTGGGCGAAGAGGTCGTGCGCATCGACGACGTCACGGTGCGGCGGGCGAGCCTCGCCGAGCGCCTGCAGGACCTCTCGCGCGACATCCGCTACGGATCGCGTGGCCTTTCCCGCCGACCGCTGTACACCCTCGCGATCATCCTCACCCTTTCGTTAGGCGTGGGGGCCAACGCCGCCGTCTTCTCGGTGGTGCACGCGGTGCTCGTGAAGCCCTTCGCGATCCCCGGCATCGATCGCCTCGCCGTCGTGCGCAACGACTATCCGCTGATGGGCCTGCGCGACGCCGCGCTCTCCCCCCTCGAGGCCCTCGACCTGTTCGAGCGCCGTGACCTGTTCGAGAACGGGGCGGGAGTCGGCGGCGAAGGCGCGACCATCGAGGTCAATGGCGATCCCACGCAGGTCGTCGGAGCGCCGACGATCGGTGACTTCTTCGCCACCATGGGCGTGCGCCCGTTGCTGGGTCGCACCTATCGTCCCGAAGACTCGCAATTCGGCCGTCCCCGCGTCGTCGTCCTCAGCCATCGGCTCTGGACGCAGCTCTCCGGCGACACGGCCATCATCGGCACCACGATCACGCTGGGCGAGACGCCGCATGAAGTCATCGGGGTGCTGCCGGCCGAGTTCACCTATCCGCGCACGGCGCAGTACTGGCGGCCGATGCAACTCGACTCGACGCTGCTCAACCAGGAGCGGAGTCGCGGAACGCTGATCACCGGTTTCGTGGGTCGCATGAAGGACGGGGTCACGGTGGAGCGGCTGGACGCCGAGATGAAGCGCGAGGCCGAGCGGTGGCATCGCGCGTGGCCCCGCGGCTACTCCCGCGGGGACAGCGAGGCGATCACCGCGCCGATCGGCGGCCACACCATGTTCGCGAAGTCGTTCGTGGTTGCCCAGGCCGGCGACCTCCGCCCGATTGTCATCGCGCTGCTGGTGGCGGTCGTGCTCGTGCTGCTGCTCGCCTGCGCGAACGTGGCGAGCCTG
>JACMLI010000415.1 GCA_014379705.1 Gemmatimonadaceae bacterium | reverse complement strand
TCCTCACCCTGCTCCTGTCGGGTGCGGCCCTCGCTGGCCTGTCGCTCCAAGCTCAATCTGGGGGTGCGGGAGGTGGAGCTCCCGCCGCCGTACGAGGTGATTCACCCGGATCGCTGCGTCTCGACCGGGAGAATGCCCTGTGGCTCGTCGCCCTTCCCCTCGCATGCGTCGACAAGCTTCACGAGCCGCCGAGGAGTCGCGGCTATCTGTACGAGAGCGCGGTGATCCTCAAGGCGGACTTTGCGAAGACGCGAGCGTTCTACGGTTGCTCCGACTGGCACTCTGCCGTGAACTCGACGTGGATGATGGTGAAGGTCGTGCGCACCTTCCCCGACCTGAGCCTCGCACGCCTGGTGCGCGAGAAGCTCAACGAACATCTCGCCCCCGGGCCGATGGCCGGGGAAGTCGCGTTCTTCAGCGAGGACCAGGATCGCGGCTTCGAGCGGCCGTACGGCTATTCCTGGTTGTTGCGGCTGTACGGTGAGCTGCGGGCGTGGGACGATCCCGACGCTCGAAAGTGGGCGGCAAACGTGCAGCCCCTCGCGAAGCTCATGCAGGACCGCATCACGCCATACCTCAAGTCACTCGCCGAACCGATCCGCGTCGGAACGCACGCCAACACGGCGTTCACGCTGCAACTCCTCCTCGAGTACGCGCGCGCGGCCGGGGAGAAGGAACTCGAGGCGACCGTGATTGAACGGTCGCGCGCGTTCTTTGCCGGCGACGCGGGGTGCGCCCCGAACGTGGAGGTCTCCGGTTCGGACTTCCTGTCGCCCTGCCTCGTCGAGGCGGCGTTGATGGCCGGCGTCATGCCGCAGGGGGAGTTCCGCGACTGGCTCACGGCGTTCCTCCCGGCGCCGACTGCTCCCGGCTTCAAGGCCCTCACCACGGTGGTCGAGATGCGCGGCACCAACGCGGAGCTCGAGAAATCCAACATGCTCGGCGCCAAGGCGCACCTCATCGGGCTCGCCGTGAGTCGGGCCAAGGCGCTCGAGGACATCGCCGCGGCCCTCCCGCCGTCCGACGCGCGCGTGGCCGAATATCGCCGCATTGCCACGCGCCAGGGGCGCGGGGGCATGGCCGCGATGTACAACGCCGATTACGTAGGCACGCACTGGATCGGGACGTACCTCGTGGACTACATGGTGAGCGCCGGGCACGCGGCCTCCAGCCGGCGTTAGGCGATGGGCCGGCGGCGGGCGTCGGCGAACCTCGCGCCCTCCGGGGGCGCGGAGCACCACGACGGCGTGGAGGTCGCGCGCTTCACGAAGGCGCTCGATGCGCTCATCGCGCGCGTGAAGGGCGACCGCGCGATCCTCGCGGCCATGCTCTGCGGGAGCCTCGCCCACGACAGGGTCTGGGCCCGTTCCGACATCGACCTTGTCCTGGTCACGATCGACGACAGCAAGGTCGAGCCGGGGAGCCTGTCCATCGATGCGGACGGGGTGAACGTGCACGCGACGCTCCTCCCGCGCGCGGCCTTCCGTCGCCTCGCCGAGGGAGCGACGCGGAACTCGTTCATGCATTCGCTCCTCGCGAAGGGACGCCTGCTGTACACGCACGACGAGTCGATCACCGGGATGTGCGAGCGCCTGCGCGACCTCGGCGACCGCGATGCGCAGGTCCTGGCCCTCGGTGCGGCCACGGAAGCACTCTCCTGCCTCTACAAGGCGAGGAAGTTCTTCATCACGCGCGGGGACCTCGAGTACAGCGCCCTCTGGATCCTCGCCGCAGCCACGCCACTCGCCCGCATCGAGGTCATGAGCCACGGACGCCTCGCCGACCGCGAGGTGCTGCCGCAGGCCCTGCAGCTGAATCCGGACTTCTTCACGACGGTGTACACCAGGCTGCTCAACGAGCGCAAGACGACGGCCACGGTCGAAGGGGCGCTCGCCGCGGTGGACGCCTGGCTGGCCAAGCGCACGCCCGCGTTCGCGGAGCCGATCGTGGCCTACCTGCGCGATGCCGGCGAAGCGCGCGGCGCAACGGAGATCGACGCGCACTTCCAGCGCACCATGGGGGTGGAGCACGTGAGCGGGGCCTGTGAGTACCTCGCCGACCAGGGGGTCATCGGTCGGGCGGCGATTGCGGCCCGGCTCACGAGGAAGAGCACGGCGGACGTGCAGGAACTCGCCTTCTACGCCTTGGTGCCCCCTCCCGACGAGTTCTAGAAGCCCGGACGCCTGGCGTGCCGCTCGCTGCACCGCAGGCGCCGTTCGCGGGACTGGTGAGCCAGCGCCACTGGAAGTGGTGGTGGAGTCGGTGCGAATATCGAGGGGCGCGCCGCCACCGTCGCCTCCTGGCTCCTGCCGACACCTTTCCCCGCGTGCCCCCTCGGAACCCTGCGCCAGCAAAGCGGGACCCTGCAAAGAACGGCAGGGCCGCTCCCCGTACCTCGATCGCGGTACAGGGGGCACGCGTGCACAACCTCAAGAACGTGTCAGTCGAGATCCCGCGCGATCGCCTCGTCGTGCTCACCGGCCTCTCCGGCTCGGGAAAGTCGAGCCTCGCCTTCGACACGATCTACGCCGAAGGGCAGCGTCGCTACATGGAGTCGCTCTCCAGCTACGCCAAGCGCTTCGTCGCCCAGGTGAGCAAGCCCGACGTGGACTACGTGTTCGGGCTCTCGCCGGTGATCTCCATCGAGCAGAAGACGATGGCGAGCAACCCGCGCTCGACGGTCGGCACGATGACCGATATCGCGAGCTACCTCAACCTGCTGTTCGCGACCATCGGTGAACCGCACTGCCCGCGCACCGGCGAGGTGACGCCAAGTCGCTCGGCGAGCCAGATCCTCGAGGCGACGCTCTCCCTCCCCGCGGGCGCCGAGATCGAGATCCGTGCGCCGGCCTTCAAGGTCTACGGCGAAGACCTCGACGTGGTGTTCACGGAACTCCGGAAGAAGGGCATCCGCACGGTGCACGTCGATGGCACGCTGTACGACCTTGCCGGGAAGTTCGATCTCGACGAGACCGCCGTACGCCACATGGACGCCGTCGTCGATCGCCTGGTGGTGCAGCGAAAGCATGAGAAGGCCATCAAGGCAGCGATAGCCGCCGCGCTCCTCGTTGGCGACGGCCTGGTCGCGGTGCACGTCCTCAAGGGAGCCAGCAAGGCGGAGGTGGGGAAGTTCTACGCGGCGCTCGGCAGTGCCAGGCACCACTTCACCTACGGCGACATCCTTCCCGAGTACTTTCAGTTCAACAATCCCGAGGCGGCGTGCCGCACGTGCGGAGGGCTCGGCGTCGACAAGCTGACGCACCCCGAACTGCTGATTCCCGACCCGCGTCGCAGCATCCGCACCGGGTGTTTTGTCCGGGAGGCGTACCGGTACAACCCCGATACCTGGGATGGCCGGATCATGTTCACGCTGTCGAAGCAGCTCGGCTTCTCGCTGGACACGCCATGGGAGCAATTGCAGGAGGCCCAGCGGAACGCCGTGTTGTACGGCGTGGAGAAGAAGTTCCGCACCGAGGCGCCTCCCGAGTCGAGCGTCACGCGCGACGACTGGGATCGCCACGAGGTCGGTTTTGGCGGCATCGCGCGGCGCATCGAGCGCCACTACCGTCGCTACCGGCAGCGGGGCGAAGCCGACTCGCGCATGGAGGCCTGGCTCGACAAGGTCATGGTCGAGCACACGTGCCCCGACTGCCAGGGCGCGCGCCTGCGCGCGACGCGGCTCCTGTTCACCGTGGCTGGCAAGACCATCCACGACGTCGGCCAGCTCAACTTCGACGAGCTGCATCGCTTCCTCGGGACCATCAAGCCCGCGGGACGCGGTGCCGCCGCAGGACGCCAGGTCATTCACGAGATCCGCACCCGGCTCGACCTGCTCCTCGGCATCGGCCTCGACTACCTCAATTTCAACCGCCGATCGGGCACGCTGTCCGGCGGGGAATCGCAGCGCATCCGGCTCTCCACGCAGATCGGGTCCGGGCTCATGGGGATGCTCTACGTGCTCGACGAGCCGAGCATCGGGTTGCACCCCAAGGACAACGTGAAGATGATCGCCACGCTCGAGAGCCTGCGCGACGTGGGCAACACGGTGATCGTGGTGGAGCACGACGAGGACACCGTGCGTGCGGCGGATCACATCATCGAGATGGGTCCCGGGCCCGGCGTGCACGGTGGCACTGTGGTCGTCCAGGGGACACTCGACGACGTCCTCGCCTGCAAGGCGTCCCCCACGGGCCAATTCCTGTCGGGGAAGCGGGCGATCCCGATGCCCAAACGGCGACGTGCAGCCACCGGGAAGGCACTGACGATCCGCGGCGCCCGCGAGAACAACCTCAAGTCGGTCGATGTCACCGTGCCGCTCGGCGTCATGGTCGCGATCACGGGGGCGTCGGGATCGGGGAAGAGCACGCTGGTCAACGAGGTCCTCTACAAGGCGCTGTGGAAGCGGCTCGAGGACACCCGCACGCTCCCCGGTGCGCACGACGGCGTCGACGGGATGGAGCACGTGCACAAGGTCGTGAACATCGATCAGTCGCCGATCGGGCGGAACAGCCGCTCCAACCCCGCCACCTACGTCGGGTTCTACGACGCCAACCGCGACCTGTTCACGGCCGCACCGCTCTCCGTGGAGCGCGGGTACAAGGCGGGCCGCTTCAGCTTCAACGTGAAGGGCGGCCGCTGCGAGGAGTGTCAGGGCGAAGGCGTCATCACGACGCAGCTCTACTTCATGCCCGACGTCGAGGTGACGTGCGGGGCGTGCAAGGGCGCGCGATTCAACGCCGAGACCCTCGAGGTGACCGTGCGCGGCAAGACCATCGACGACGTCCTCAACATGTCGATCGAGGAGGCCGTGGCCTTCTTCGCGTCCGAGCCGGTGATCGCCAGGAAGATCGAGGTGCTCCAGGTGCTCGGCTTGGGCTACATCACGATCGGGCAGTCTGCCACGACGCTGTCGGGAGGCGAGGCGCAGCGCGTGAAGATCGCGACGGAACTGAGCAAGCTGCAGCGGTCGAAGCACACGGTGTACATCCTCGACGAGCCGACCACAGGGTTGCACCTCGCCGACGTGGAGCGGCTCCTGGAGTCACTCAACCGGCTGGCGGATGCCGGCCACACGGTGATCCTGATCGAGCATCACCTCGACGTGATCAAGACCGCGGACCACGTGATCGACCTCGGGCCCGAGGGTGGGCATGCCGGCGGGCGCGTGGTGGTCGCGGGAACGCCCGAGGACGTGGCCGCGTGCCGCGCTTCGTACACAGGCCAGTTCCTCAAGGCGCATCTCACGACTGCGGCACGGGCGCCGAAACACCGCTGACGCGCGGCCGTAGGCCGGTCTACGCGCCCGCGTACGCGGGTGCTCGTCTCTACGCCACGACTCGTGACAGCCTCCCCTCTCGTTCGGCTTGCCCTCTTCGGGGCCCTGTGCCTCCCCGCAGCCGTCGCCGGTGCCCAAGCGACGGCGCGTCATGCGCGCGCTATCGATGCCTATGCTCGCACGCATGGCTTCAACGGGACGATCCTCGTCCGGCACAAGGGCGCGGTGGTCTATCACAAGAGCTTCGGCATCGCCGACCGCGCGTTCTCCGTGCCGGTCACGAACGACACAAAGTTCCGCATCGCGTCGATCACGAAGGTGTTCACGGCCGTGCTCGTGCTGCAGCTCGTCGAACAGGGGCGCCTCGACCTCGACGCCACCATCCGTACGTACCTGCCCGCGTACACCGGAGCCGGCGCCGATCGCGTGACGCTGCACCACCTGCTGCGCCACGTCTCGGGCATCCAGAACATGGACACCGTCTCCTCGTTCCAGGCTGCGGTAGCGCATGGCATCGAGGTGTACCAGCGCCCGCTGACTACCGACGCCCTGCTGGCGCGATACGCCAGCGGCGCGCTGGTGCACGACCCTGGCTCGACGTTCGACTACAACAACGCGGAGTACATCATCCTCGGGAAGGTGATCGAGGCGGTGGAGGGCAAGCCGTTCGACGTCGTGCTGCGCGATCGGATTCTCACCCCCCTCGGGCTGCGGAACTCGGGGATGACGCGACAGGCCGAGCTGCTCCCGCGGCTCGCGCCAACGTACTTCCGGCGGCCGGACACGAAGGAGATGATCAACGACCTGCCGGTCTATATCGACAACTGGTACGCGGCAGGGGCGATGTACGCGACCGGGGCGGACCTCGGGCGGTTTGCCGCGGCGCTCTACGAGCGGAGCCTGCTCACACCGGCCTCGCGCGAGCGATTGCTGACCCCTGGGTTGGACAAGTACGGCTACGGCCTGTGGGTCGACTCGATCACCATTGGCGGCAAGCGGGAACGGATCGCCTACCGCCCGGGAAGCATCATGGGCGCCAACACGGCCCTCTATCGCGTCGTGGACCGCGACGTGACGGTGATCATCCTCAGCAACACGAACGTCACGGACATCGACGAGTTCGCGCCGTGGATCGCGCGCACCATCCTCGTCGATCGAAAACCCGTCCATCCCGTCCGCCCGTCCACCCGTCCTATTCCGGGGCCAGCTTCTTGAGCTGTTCGCGCGCGCTCGTGTTCGACGGGTTGAGGGCGAGGGACTTCTCGAAGTACTCCTTCGCCTTCGCCTTGTCCCCACGTGCGGCGGCGAGCGCGCCGAGGCGATCGTAGTTGCGGTAGCTCTGCGGGTAGATCTCGGTCGCGATCTTCAGGAACTCCATGGCCTTCGTGCTGTCCTGCGACAAGGCGATCTGTGCGTAGGTCTGCAGCAAGCGCTCCGAGGGCGCGAACGTCGTGCCCAGCTTCGCTGACACGTTCCTGAAGTGTTCCGGCAGGCTCCGCGGTGACGCCAGCATCCTCGGAAGGTCGAGCTTGTAGCCGTCGAAGATGAAGCGCAACGCATCGTATTCGGAGATCAGCGGCACGGAGCCGTGGTCGTCTCCGTCGTAGTAGCGGAAAGCATATCGCAGCCCCGACTTGTTGTATGTCCGCAGGACCTGGTTGAACTGCGTGATCGCCCAGAAGTGGGTGTTGCTCGTCGTGTCGTCGGCATTGATGGTGTTCGCCTGGGCCACGTACAGCGCCTTCTGGTCCAGCTTCGTGCTCCCAACGTACGCCTTCGCCTTCCTGAGCAACGACGTGTTGTCCCACCAGAGGCTCGGGTCGATGGCGACGTACGCGTTGAACGTTTCGGGAATCGTGTACAGCGCATTGATGGCCGTGATGCCGCCGAGCGAGTGGCCGACGAACACGCGATAGGGCATGGTGCGATAGCGCTGGTCGACCTGCGGGATCAGCTCCGACTTGATGAACGAGAGGAACTGCGGCATTCCACCGCTGGTGCGAAAGCCAGGGTTGGGCTTGCCGTCAGGGCCGGTCTCGACGCGTGTCGGCGTCATGTCGCGCATGCGATCGGTGTTCGGGATCGCGACGACGATCATCTCGGGAACCACGAACGTGCCGTTCACGCCCGTGCCGAGGATCTGGATCAGCCCGGTCACCGAATGGAAGTGCGCGTCCCCATCGAGCAGGTAGAGCACCGGATAGCGCTGCGGGGCCGTCGTCGTGTCGTCGTACGACGGGGGCGTGTACACGAGGTAGGGCCGGTTCTCCTTGAGCGTGGCGGAGTACACCGAGTCCACCTTGCCGATGGTCGTGGCCCTGGCAAAGCGCGACTGCGCGGGGAGCAGGGCCGGGAGGAGCAGGGCGGCGAGTAGCTGGGGGGAGACGCGCATGGGAAGCCCGGGTGAGGAGGGTGAAGTCGCTCCATTCTATCCCTCGTGAGCCCCGCTCGCACGGTCCGCCGTGACGAGGCGCGGCTGAACGCTGCCCTGCGCGCGCCTGCCCTTGTTGCCTGTGCGTCCGGCATCGATACTGTCACATGATGCCGTGGCAGTCCCGGGGAGTTCAGGTGGCACGTTCGTCGTTGGGTAGCGTCGTCCTTGCTGCCGCCCTCGCGTCGTGCGGGGGGGAGGCATCACTCTCCGGCGACAGTGAGTGCGAGGCGACCGCGCGATACCCGGACGCGATCGGGTGCGCATACGTGTACGGCAAGGTGACCGACACGAATGGCATCTCGCTCGACGGCGTGGACGGGCTGATTCGACTCGGCGACGAGTGCGTATGCTCGTCGCCGCGCGTCGAAGTGGACGACAACGGCGTGTACAGCACCATCGTGCACCGCCTCCCGCGCGTGACGGGCTTCTCCGATACCGCCACGGGGACGGTCCAGGTGCTGGCCAGTGCGGCGAAGTATCCCCGGCACGTCACCGGGGCAGCGTACTTCGACACGTCGCGCGTGGTGCTCCAGTTCGTGCCGATCGGCACGACGCCTCCGGCCCTTCAGGTCAATCTTCGCATCCCGCTCCCACGGCCCTGAGCGGTTCGCTTGACGCGGCGCCGCGGTGTGGGGAGGTTACGGGCAGTGCGCGTTGGGGCGCCTCCTGTCCGCGGCAAGGGAATCTTCCCACCCAGAAGGTTTCGATCGATCCCATCGACGAGCCTTTCTCCCTGCCTGTACTCAGCGGACTTCAGGCGTCATGGAGGAAGGTTGCATGCACCACGACGAACGCCCCCACCGGCGCAATTTCGACAGTGTCCGGAAGGAAGCGAAGCGCTGGCTCGACGCGCTTCAGCACCACGATGACGACGCCCTGGCCCGCCTGCGTCGCATCCACCCGCATGCTCTGCCCACGCCCACGCTGCGCGACGTACAGCACGCGTTGGCGATGGAGCTCGGGTACCCGGGTTGGACCGCACTCAAGACCGCGCTCCTCACGGAGGCCCAGGCGCGCTCGGAACGCATCGAGCAGTACGATGCGATGGTCGAGGCGTTGCTCGACGCGTACCGTACGGGCACGCCGGCCGCGATGGAGCGCCACTGGAGCCTCACGTGGCATCGCCGCAACTGGCAGGGGATGCGTACCTATGTGCAGGTAGACCTCGGCAAGGTGCCGGGGCCTGACGTGGAGATCACGCTCGACGATGCGCGGTCCCTCATCGCGCGCGAACACGGGTTCGAGAGCTGGCAGGCGCTGGTCACCTACGTGAAGACGATGGCGTCGCCCGCGGCGATGCTGGCCAGGCCCGTTCGCGTGCTCGGGGCACGACGTGGCGACGATCCGGACATCGTGGGCGAGGGACGCGAGTGGCCGGCCGTGCTTCACCTCCTCGCTTCGTCGGAATCCGCGGGCCTCGAGGCGCATGGGCAGATGACGGACGCCATGCTCAACGACGTGACGCGCATCTCACACCTGACCGCGCTACGTCTCGGGGGTTCAAAGGGTGTCACCGACGCCGGCCTGCGCTACCTCGCCCGGCTGCCGGGGCTGCGACATCTCGACCTCAGTGGGACGTCGATCACCGATGGTGGGCTCGCGATCCTCCGCGAGTTGCGGGCGCTCGAGACGATTTCCCTCGCGCGGACCCGCACGTCCGACGTCGGTGCCGCGGAGCTCTCGCACGCCCATGCGCTCACGGAGGTCGACCTCTCGGGCACGTGGTGCGGTGACGGCGCGATGCGGGCGCTGGCAGGCAAGGCGCACGTCTGCGTCCTGCGCACGGGAGACGCGACGACGGACGCGGGGCTGGCGCTGCTCCATGAGCTTCCCGTCTTCAAGCGGTGGCAGGGAGGCACGCCGCAGTTTGCCCTGCTCAGCGACACGGCGGCGCCCAACCAGCTCGTCCCTCGTGGGCGGTTCTCGAGTCTCGAGCCAATGCGCGGCCTTGATGGGTTGTTCGGGCTCGACGTCGATGCCGCCGAGCTGGGGCTTGCTGGCGCGTCGCTCGCCCCGCTCGTCGACCTGCCCCATCTCGGCTGGCTGGGCTTTGACGCGAAGGACGACGCGATGCCCTGGATTGCCCGCCTGCCGCACCTGCGATTCCTCGGGTGCCAGGACACGACCGCGACGGACGACGGGTTTGTCGCGCTGTCTGCATCGCGGACGATCGAGCAGATCTGGGGGCGGCGATGCCATGGCCTGCAGCGGCGTGGGTTCCTCGCGTTGTCGACGATGCCGGCATTGCGCGGGTTGTCAGTGAGCTGCCGCAACGTTGACGACGCCGGGGTGGCGGCGCTGCCCGACTTCCCCGCGTTGCGG
>JACMLI010000414.1 GCA_014379705.1 Gemmatimonadaceae bacterium | reverse complement strand
GCTCGCAGTTTCCCCCGCTCGCTCTATCCCCCGCTCGCAGTTCCCCCCCGCTCGCCTTACCGCGCCGCCTCCCCCTCGAGATACGTGTACCCCTCGAGCCCCGCCACGTACTCCGCGATGTAGGTATTGCACTCCTGCCGCGTGAGGCTCCGCGCGTTCGCGACCTTCCGCCGGAACGTCGCAAGAAGGTCCGACGCGCTGAACTGCACGTAGTTCAGCACCTCGGTCACGGTGTCGCCGTGCACCAGGTGCGTGAGTTCATAGCCGGCGTCGGTGATCCGCACGTGCACCGCGTTCGTGTCGCCGAACAGGTTGTGCAGGTCGCCCAGGATCTCCTGGTACGCCCCGGTGAGGAAGATACCGATGATGTAGTCCTCGCCGTCGCGGAACTGATGCAGTTCCAGGTTGGGCTTTCCGTCCTTCCCACCCACGAACCGGTCGATCTTGCCGTCGGAATCGCACGACATGTCCTGCAGCGTCCCGCGACGATCCGGGCGCTCGCTCAGGCGGTGCACCGGCATGATCGGAAAGAGCTGGTCGATCGCCCAGCTGTCCGGCAGGGACTGGAAGAGCGAGAAGTTGCAGAAGTAGCGGTCGACCAGTGACGCCTCGACGTCCTTCGTGATCTCCTCGTACCCGCTCTTGCTGTCCCCGACGATCTGCGCGATGCGGTTCATCGTCAGGTTGTACATCGTCTCCGCGGTCGCCCGGTCGCGGAGGCTCAGCACGCCGCTGTTGAACAGCTGCTGGGCGCGGTCCTTGTCGAACGAAGCGTCGTGGTAGATCTCGATGACCTTTCGCTTCGGCAGCTTCTTTCGCCCGAGCATCTTGTAGTCCTCCGCCATCTCGTGGAGGAGGACGTGGTCTCCCGTGTTGATGGGCGGCTCGACGATCGAGGCCTGCGACTCCACGTCGATGACGCGAAGGAGGAGGAGCGCGTGGTGCGCCGTGAGGGCGCGTCCCGACTCACTGATGATGTGCGGCGCGGGAATCTCGTTCTCGCGGCAGGCCTCGGCGAAGGTATACACGACGTCCGACGCGTACTCCTGCAGCGTGTAATTCACACTCGCCTGGTTGGTGGAGTTCGTGCCGTCGTAATCCACGCCCAGGCCGCCACCCACGTCGACGTGCGTGATGCCAACGCCGATCTTGTGCAGCTCGATGTAGAAGCGCGAGATCTCCTGCAGCCCCGACTTGATGTACCGGATGTCGGTGATCTGGCTGCCGAGATGGAAGTGCACGAGCTTGAGGATGTCGATGCGCCCGAGCTCGCGGAGCCGGTCGATCAACTTCATCAGCTCGGCGGTGTTGAGCCCGAACTTCGACTTCTCCCCCCCGCTTTGCGCCCAGCGTCCCGCACCCTCGGACGCGAGCTTGATCCGCACGCCGGCGTTGGGCGTCACGCCCAGGTCGTCGGCCGCCGCGAGGAGCACTTCGAGTTCGGAAAGCTGCTCGACGACGATGAACACCGGGTGCCCCAGCTTCTGGCCCATGAGGGCGAGGCGCATGAACTCCTCGTCCTTGTAGCCGTTGCAGACAATGATGTGTTCGTTCGACTCGCCGAGACCCAGCACAGCCTGCAACTCGGGCTTGGAGCCGCATTCGAGCCCCACGCCGTGCTTGTGCCCGAAGGCGACGATCTCTTCCACGACGTGCCGCTGCTGGTTCACCTTGATCGGGTACACCGTGGTGTACTGCCCCGGGTACTCCCACTCCTTGATCGCCGCCTGGAAGCCTTCGCTGAGCGCCTCGATGCGCTTGCGGAGGATGTCCGAGAAGCGGAACAGCACGGGGAGCTGGATCCCCTGCGCTTCGAGGTCGACGGCGAGCTCGTAAAGATCGATCGTTCGCGTGGGGGCTTCCGGGTCGGGCCGGACGATCACGCGCCCCAGCTCGTTCACGTCGAAGAAGCCGGCTCCCCACCCTTCGACATTGTAGAGCGCCTTGGAGTCTTCCACGGTCCACGGAACGGCAGGCATCTCGGCGGTGGCGCCGGACGCCGGCGGCGCGGAAGGACGGGTACTGGTCATGGCGGCAAAAGGTAGGGCATTGCGTCGGGTGGCGGTACCGCCGGCAAGGGGCATCGTGCCGTAGGTCGAATGACCCTCGCCGCCGCGGAATCCGCGGGACACTGTTGAGCGTAGTCTCCCGGACGTCCCCCCGCCTTCCTTCCCATGCGCCTGCTCAAGAACATCGCCCTCGGGCTTTTCGTGGTGGTCGTGCTCTGTGTCGCCGTCGTCTATGGCCTGTCATCGTACCGGATGGGCCAGAAGGTCTCCGTGACCGACTCGGCGCCCGAGTTCCCCCGCGATTCGACGACCGTGGCCCGCGGGCAGTACCTCGTCCGGGCCATCACCAAGTGCGCCGAGTGCCATGGGCAGGACCTCGGGGGTCAGCTCTTCATCGATGGCGGCCCCCTCGGGACATTCCACGCGCCGAACCTAACGAGTGGCACCGGGGGCACTGGCACGGTGCTGGCCGATTCCGACGTCGTGCGCGCGATCCGTCATGGCGTCGGCCCCGGCGGCCGCAAGCTGCAGTGGATGCCCTCCAGGGACTGGGTCGGCCTCGCGGATGAAGACGCGGCCGCGATCGTGGCGTACATCCGCAGCGTGCCGCCCGTGAACCGGCCCTCCGAGGCGTCGTCGGTGGGACCCCTGGGGCGCGCCCTGTACGTGGCCGGCCAGCTCCCGCTGTTCGAGGCGGAGGCGATCGACCACTCCAACGTCGCGCGCACCCGGCCGGCCTCCGGTGTCAACGCCGAGTACGGCAAGTACCTCGCTGACATCGGCGGCTGCACGGGATGCCATGGTCCCACGCTGTCTGGTGGCCAGGTTCCCGGCACGCCGCCCGACATGAAACCTGCCTCCAACCTCACCCCGGAGGGCATCGGACACTACAAGGAGTCCGACTTCTTCCGGGCCCTGCGTGAGGGGAAGCGACCGAACGGCACCCAGATCGACCCCTTCATGCCGGTAAACGCCACGAAGCTGATGACCGACGACGACATCCGCGCCGTGTACGCCTACCTCAAGACGGTGCCGCCGAAGCCCTTCGGCAACCGTTAGGCAGCGGACGGGCGCCATGGCGCACGTCTTCATCACGGGAGGCACGGGCTACATCGGGCGCCCCGTGATCGCCGCACTCCTTGCGCGCGGACATTCGGTCCGCGCGCTCGTACGGTCCTCCTCCCTGGGCCGCGTTCCCGCCGGCGCTGAGCCGGTGATCGGTGACGCCCTGTCCGGTGATTCGTACGCCGACGCCGTGCGCACCGGCGACGTGTTCATCCACCTCGTCGGGACACCACACCCGGGTCCCTCGAAGTCCCGCGAGTTCGAGCAGGTGGACTGGGTGTCGGCCCAGCAGGCCATCCGGGTCGCGAGCACTCGCGGCGTTTCGCACTTCGTCTACCTCAGCGTCGCCCAGCCGGCGCCGGTGATGCGGGCCTACCAGGCCGTCCGCGCGCGCGGTGAAGCCTTGCTCGCGACGAGCGGCCTGCCGTTCACCGCGGTGCGACCGTGGTACGTCGTCGGGCCGGGACATCGCTGGCCGTTGCTTCTCGTTCCGTTCTATGCGATTTGGGAGCGACTGGCGTCCACCCGACCCACGGCGCTGCGCCTGGGACTCGTGACTCTGGGACAGATGGTCGCGGCCCTCGTCTACGCGTCGGAGCACGCGCCGTCTGTTTCGCGCGTTGTCGAGGTACCGGAGATCAGGGCGATGGAGGCGGATTGACGAGGTGGACGAGGTGGACGAGGCGGACGAGGTGGACGAGATAGACGAGATAGACGAGATAGACGAGGACTGGTGGACCATTGGGGAGGGTGCGTAGGTCGTCGGCAACGAAACGCTTTCGAGTGCGCTGGAATGATGATGCTCATTGCTGGACGCACGCATACCGTGCCGCCATGCGAGACTCATCAAGCCCATTCGCGCGACTTGTCGTCTGGCGGGCGGCCGTGGACTTCGGCAAACAGGTGTATGCCGTGACAGCCAACTACCCGTCAACCGAGCGATTCGGCCTGACCGCCCAGACCCGACGGGCAGCCGTGTCCGTCGTCGCGAACATTGCGGAAGGCAGCTGCCGCCGCGGCCCGAAGGCATTCGCCAGCTTCTGCCACATTGCGTACGGCTCATTACGCGAGGTCGAAGCGCTCCTGATCTTCGCCGCCGAACTGGGAATGCTTCCACCCAAAGACGCCACCACACTCCAGCAGAACCTCGCCAGCGTCAGCCGCCAACTCTACAAGCTCACGCGTTCCCTGGAGGAAGCCGCAAGAAAGACGAGCTGAGCGCACGCGGCACCCAGCTCGTCCATCTCGTCCATCTCGTCCATCCCGTCCATCCCGTCCACCCGTCCACCCGTCGCGCCGTGGTGCCTACGGCACCACGCGCCTGAACTGGTCTTTCCCCTTATCAACCGCCGGAATCCCCTTCACCATCCACTCCGGCGCCGCCTCGCCCTTGAGCTTGTTGGCGAAGAACTGCTGCATGCGCATGTCGATGTCCATCTGGTTCGCGCGCTTCCGCGGGTTGTGGCCATCGCCGTTGTAGCTGACCATGTACACCTCCTTCCCGAGGCGGCGCAGGCCCACGAACAGCTCAATGCCCTGGTACCACGGCACCGCGCCGTCGGCGTCGTTATGCATGAACATCACGGGCGTCGTGACGCGATCGAGGTGGAAGAGCGGCGAGTTCTCGATGTAGCGCACCGGGTACTCCCACAGCGAACCGCCGATGCGGCTCTGCGTCTTCTCGTACTGGAACGGGCGCGCCATGCCCGACTCCCAGCGGATGCCGCCGTAGGCACTCGTCATGTTGGCCACCGGCGCGTTCGGCACGGCCGCGGCGAACATGCCGGTCTGCGTGATCAGGTACGCGCTCTGGTAGCCGCCCCATGACTGCCCCGCGATGCCGATCGCCTTGGGATTCACGTACCCCTTCGCAACGAGTGACTGCACCCCGGGCACGATCGCCTTCACCGCGCTCGGGCCGGGCCAGCCGACCTCGTACACGATGTCGGGGAAGAACACGACGTAGCCTAACGACGTGTACACGGAGGGGTTGACCGTGTTGCGGCCGGCAGGCGCACTGTAGTTGTGCAACCCGTCGGACAACATCTCGTAGTAGTACACGACCATCGGGTACTGCTTCGCCGCGTCGAAGTCATCGGGCTTGTAGACGAGGCCCTTGAGCGGCTTGCCGTCGCTGCTGAGCCATTTCACCAGCTCGACCGTTGGCCACTTGTACTCCGATTGTTGCGGATTCGCATTGCTGATCTTCGTGGCACTCGCGAGCGACGAGCCGGTCCACAGGTCGGGGAACTCGGACACCGTCTGTTGCGTGAGCAGGTACTGCTCCGCCTTCCGCGCCCTGGACGGGTTGCCGTAGTTGCGGTCACCGGCCACGATGCGCTCTGGCGGGGCGTGCTTGTCGAGCCAGTCGCGGTAGAACCCGCTCGCCTTGGTCTCGTCGTTGAAGGCGCGCAGCAGGACCGGCTGCGCGGGATCGATGAACCGATCCTCCGGATCCACGTCGACGATGCGCATGATCGTCGTGTTCCTGCGGCCGAGCGAGTCGGTCACCATGCGCGGCGCCTTGAGGCCGGTCGGGTCGAGCTCCCACACGTCCCAACGGTCGTATGCCAGGACGCTCTTGTCATCCTTCGTCCAACCGCCAAGTCCGTACGCGGGGGCCGTGGTCGGGCTGTCGTTCGTCTCGTCGTCGAAGCGAATGCCCGAGATCGAGCCGGTCAACGACTTCGTCTGACCCGTGGCGACGCTCCAGGCGTGCCATGCGCCCTTGTCGAAGTACGCGACGTACCTGCCGCCGGGGGACAACTGCGCGTTGAACTCGAGGCGCCGGGCCACCGGGGTCATCTTGCCCGTCGCGAGGTCGGTCACGAAGGCGTCGGTCCCGCCCTCGCCCCACATCGCTTCCACTGCATACGGCACGTTCGATGTGGTGAGGGCAACGCGAGCGTCGTCGCTCACCGTGACTTGCGGCATCGTATCGTTTGCGAGCCGGCGCGCCTGCCTGCCCTTGATCAGGTACACGGCGGCCCAGGTGCGGTCGCGGTCGCGCGCTGCCTCGATCTTCTGCTGGGGCTGCAGGCGCTTGTCCTGGTAATGCCACAGGTCGAAGACTGCCTTGTCGGCGAGTGAGTCGGTCGGGATGGTATCGGCCATCGGCGACCCGACGTTGAAGAGGATGGCGCTGCCGTCGCGCGAGAAGTCGGTCCGGCCGCGATCGCTCGGGCTCAGGCCGTCCACGCTCCCCGGCGCAGCCACGAGCACGGCCGACGGCGCGCGCACCGACGCGTGGTAGAGCGCGAAACGCGGCTTGGGCGCCTTGAACTCCTCGCGATTGCTCACGAAGGCGAGCTGCGCCCCCGCGCGGTCGAGCACCAGTGACTTGTAGTCCCCCTCACCGGCCATCACGGTCGCCGTCTGCTTCGTGGCGAGCGTGCGCAGGTACGCCCCATCGGACTGCGGCGTGCGCGACGTGACGGTGTAGGCGAGGTACCGCGCGCTGTCGTCGAACGCGTACGTCGTCACGTCGGCCAACCGCTCCTCGGTGCCTTCGTCGAGGTTGCGCAGCACGAGCGTGCTGCCGTATTCGCGGCGCCGGGCGCGCGTGGCCAGCGAGTCCCCGAGGCGCCCCACGGCGGACGAATCGCGCCCCACAGGATCGGGCTCCAGGAGGTACGCGAGGTACTTCGACGATTCGCGGGGAAGCCGGAAGCTGCGCACGCGAGGCACCGTGGTCACCCGGCCGTCCGCCAGGGACATGAGCCCGAGCGATGCGCGCGGCTGCTGCGACGCGGGGCGCTTCTCGGCGCGCGCCTTGTCGAAGTCGGCCTTCGGCGCGTACGCGAGAAAGACTGCATAACGAGAGTCGAGGGTCACCTGCGCCGGCACCGCCACGAATGGCGAGTCGACCGTCACGCTCGTCACCGGGCGACCGGTCCACCCGCGCGGCGCACGGTACTCGGTTGATCCCTGCGTCGCGCGCACGACGACCTCACCATTGCCCACGACCGGGGTGAGCGTGTACACCGCCCACTTGCCGTCCGCCGACAGGCCTGAGCCCTGGATCTGCTTCCAGGAATCGTAGGTGTCCTGCGTGAGTACCTTCTTGCCCTGCGCCCCCGTGATGGCCGGGACCAGGAGCATCACTACCAGACGAGACAGCCTTCGCATCGTGCTTCCTCCTAACCGGGGCGGGCACGGAGACAAGGACTGGAAGCCCCATCGTCCTTCCGCCAGTTTTGTTCACCAGCAGAAACGCATCGACCACTCCTCGCGTTGCCGGAGGCGACGTGCTCCTCAAGCGATTCTATCACGACGGCCTCGCGCAGGCGAGTTACCTCCTCGGGTGCCAGCGCACCGGGGAGGCGATCGTCATCGACCCGAATCGCGACCCGGAACCGTACCTCGCGGCAGCGGACGAAAACGACTTGACGGTCACGCTGGTGACCGAGACGCACATCCACGCCGACTACCTCTCGGGGAGCCGCGAGCTGGCCCGACGATGCGGGGCACAGCTCCTCCTGTCGGCTGAGGGTGGGCCCGATTGGCAGTACGCCTTCGCCGCCGCAGACGGAGCCCGCCTCCTGCGCGACGGCGACCAGGTCATGGTTGGCCACGTGCGCCTCGACGTGGTCCACACGCCGGGGCACACCCCGGAGCACCTCACGTTCGTGGTGACCGACGTGCCGTCGGCCGACCACCCGCTCGGGGCGTTCACCGGGGACTTCCTGTTCGTCGGGGATGTCGGTCGCCCTGACCTCCTCGAGCGGGCGGCGAACATCCAGGGAACGATGCGCCTTGGAGCCGTCGCCCTCTTCGACTCCCTCGAGCGGTTCGCCGGCCGGTACCCCGACTACCTGCAGGTCTGGCCCGGCCACGGCAGCGGCTCGGCGTGCGGCAAGTCGTTAGGCGCCGTCCCCACGTCCACACTCGGCTACGAGAAGATCGCCAACTGGGCGCTGCGCACGCACAATCGCGAGGCCTTCATCGAGGAAGTGCTGGCCGGCCAGCCCGATCCGCCGCGCTACTTCGCGACGATGAAGGTCCTGAACCGCCAGGGCCCCGCCATTCTGGGCAAGGCGCCCACGGCGCCGCGCCTCGGCGCCGACCGCCTGACGGCAGCCCTGGATGCCGGGGCGCGCGTCGTTGACATTCGACGGACGGCTGCGTTCGCTTCAGGGTACATCCCTGGCACCATCAACCTTCCCCTCGGCACCTCCCTCGTGGCGCGGGCCGGGTGGCTCCTCTCCTACGACGCGGACTTCTTCATCCTCACCGACGCTGAGGACGATGCCAGAGTAAAGGCTGCGCTGGCCGAGCTGGCAATGATCGGACTCGATCGTTGCGCGGGTTGGTTTGGCGGCGACGCGCTGGCTGCGCGATCGACGAGGGCCCTGGCGCTCGTGCCACAGCTCGACGCGGCGGCACTGTCCGCGCTGCTCGCCAGCGACGGCGTGACGCTTGTCGACGTGCGCAACGACGACGAGTGGGCGGAGGGACACATTGCCGGGGCGGTGCACATCCCGTTAGGCAGGCTCGAGGAGCGGCTCGACGAGGTGGACACGTCGCGCCCGGTCGTCGTCCAGTGCCGATCGGGCTCCCGCTCCTCCGTCGCCGCCAGCCTGCTCCAGGCGCGCGGCGTCGCTGAGGTTCGCAACCTCGCCGGGGGGATCGTGGGGTGGGAGAAGGCCGGCCTTCCGGTCGTCACGGAAGCGTCCACGGTGGCCGGTGACTGACGCTCCCATGACCACGGGGCGCCCGGTCTCCCGGACCAAGAGCCTGGGTCGCCGCCTCGTCGGGTACTTCCTGCGAGGCCTCGTCTTCCTCGCCCCGGTCGCCATCACGCTCTACGTAGTGACGGTGGTGTTCCAGACCGTGGATGGCTGGCTCGGACTGTCGGTTCCCGGCGCGGGCTTCGTCGCCACGATCGTCCTCGTCACGCTCTTCGGCTTCTTTGCGTCGGGGTTCATCGCCCGAAGCTTCGTTGCCGCGCTCGACGACATCCTCGAGCGGCTCCCGGTGGTACGGCTCCTCTACTCCTCGATTCGCGACTTCGTGAGCGCGTTTGTGGGCGAGAAGCGTCGCTTCGACAAGCCGGTGCTCGTCCGCCTGTTCGACAACAGTTCGGCACACGCGCTCGGCTTCGTCACCCAGGAGTCCCTCGAGGCGCTCGGGCTCGCTGACTGGATCAGCGTGTACATGCCCCATTCATACAACTTCTCGGGGCAGATGTACGTGTTTCCCCGCAGTGCGGTGACGCGCGTTGATGCCAGCAGCTCGGAATTCATGGCCTTCGTGGTGTCTGGTGGCGTGACCGAAGTGCCTTCGATCCCGAAGCCCGGGGCCAATTCGGGCGCCTGACTGCGGGCTTGAGGCTCGGCATAAGGACTCCGATCCTCTGCCCTGCTGTTTGGCTTTTGGGAACCTCGGCCGCTATCATTCGGGGCCCTCGTCGCGTTCACCAGGAGACGGGAAGCGCGTGTGCTGCGAGAAGTGCGAGCAGCGAGTTGGCGTTCCTGGCGACGTCTCTGTTCGGAGCATGCAAATGGAACGTACGGCCCCTTCGGGCGCGGATGGCGCCCATCTCGATGGGCGCAATTCCGTCGGTCTGCGTATTCCTACCACCCTGTCTGGCGCGAGCCGTCAGCTTCGCGCGCTCGCCGCGCTGAGTGGTTCCCTCACCGACGCCCTGACTCCCAGCGGAGCAGCGGACCTGGTCGAGCAGAAAGCCCTCTCGGCCCTCGGCGCGACGAGCGCCGTCGTCGTCACGCTCGGTGCCTTCCCGCCACCCGCGGACGTGGATCTGTCGCCAGATCCTTCCGCCACCTTGCATGTGGTGCACGGCATCGGCCTGCCCGCGGAGCTCAGGGCCGCCGTGGAACAGCAGCCCCTTGACGCACCGCTGCCGTTCTCCGACGTGGCGCGGAACGGCGAACCGCTCTTCCTCGAGTCACCCGACGCGTTGCTGCACTACCCCGATTGGGGCGCCGCCATGATCCTCGCGGGCGCCCACGCGGCAGCGGTCGTGCCGGTCTGGGCCAACGGGGAATTGCGTGGTGTGCTGGGTCTCTCTTGGCCCACTCCGCGCTCGTTCGACGATGACGAACGTGCCTTCGTGCTGACGCTTGGCGTCATGTGCGCGCAGGCGATCATGCGCGCGCACCTCAAGGCCGCCGAACGCGATGCTCGCGACGACGCCGAGCGCGCCAACCTCTCCAAGGCCAACTTCGTCGCCACCATCAGCCACGAGCTGCGCACCCCGATCAACGCGGTGATTGCCTACACCGATATCCTGGCACAGCAGATCGACGGTCCGGTGAATGACGGACAGCAGCGCCACCTGGGCCGCATGCGCGCCTCCGGCAAGCACCTGATTCACCTCATCGATGAATTGCTCAGCCACGCACGCATCGAAGCAGCGGAGGAGACGGTGCGGCCCGAACCCGTGTTGCTCGATGAGGTCGTCGAAGCCAGCATCGAGCTCGTGCGCCCGCTCGCCGAACTCAAGGGACTGCACATTCGGGTGGAAAAGCCGGAAAAACCGGTCGAGCTTCACACCGATCCGGTCAAGCTCCGGCAGATCCTCGTGAACCTCGTTGCCAATGCCGTGAAGTTCACGAACACCGGGAGCGTGGTCATCGTCGTGCGAGTCGAAGGCATCGACGCTGAACTCAGGGTGATACTGGAGGTGACAGACACCGGCGCGGGCCTTTCCGTCGAAGACATGAGTCATGTCTTCGACCCGTTCTGGCAGAAGGATCCTCAGTCCACGCACTCCGGTGGGAGCACGGGCCTCGGGCTTTCGGTCGCTCGACAACTGGCGCGGCTCCTTGGCGGTGACCTCGTGATCGCCGCGAGCGAACCGAGTAGGGGGAGCACCTTTGTGGTTTCGATCCCTGCCAGGTACGTGCCGACGCCCACCCCAAGCCCCCTCAGCGCGCCAAACACGGGTTAGGAGGGGTCGTGGGAGAGGACGACATCGACGTGGTGGCTGGCGAAGGGTCCCACCCATCCGCCAGCTTTGCACCATACCCGCACCGTCCATGTCATGACCCGTGTCTCCCTGCTGTGTGCGCTGGGCGCGATCGCCCTCGTCGCCGCTGAACTCCAGGCGCAGCGCCCGGAAGTTGAGCTCCTGCTGCGCCCTGCCCGGGTGTGGGACGGGCTCAGCGACGCACCGGTCGAGGGCCTCGTCGTCCATGTCCGCGGCGAACGCATCGTCGCCGTTGGGCTCCCCTCGGAGGTTCGCACTCCGGCGGGCATCCGCGTCGTGGAGCTTCCTGGCCTCACGCTCATGCCCGGCATGATCGACGCGCATTCGCACGTCCTCCTGCATCCGTACAACGAGGCAACATGGGATGAGCAGGTGCTGAAGGAGTCGACCGCCCTGCGGGTTGCGCGCGCGACCGTCCACGCCCGCAACACGCTCATGGCGGGCTTCACCACCCTGCGCGATCTTGGCACCGAGGGCGCCGGCTATGCTGATGTTGGCGTCAAGCAGGCGATCGAGCGCGGCGTCATCCCCGGCCCGCGCCTGCTCGTCACGACCAAGGCCATCGTCGGTCGTGGGAGCTATGGTCCCAAGGGCTTCTCCACCGAGATCGATGTACCGCAGGGTGCCGAGGAAGCCGGCAACGCCGATGAACTCGTGCGCATCGTGCGTGACCAGATCGCGCACGGCGCAGACTGGATCAAGGTGTACGCCGACTATCGTTGGGGGCCCGACGGGGAAGCCCGCCCCGCATTCACCGAAGCGGAGCTACGCGCCGCGGTGGAGATCGCGGAGACGAGCGGACGCCACGTCGTGGCGCACAGTTCCACCGCCGAGGGCATGCGCCGTGCGACGCTCGCCGGTGTGACCAACATCGAGCACGGCGATGGTGGAACGCCGGAAGTGTTCAAGCTCATGGCGGAACGTGGCGTTGCCTTCTGTCCCACCCTCGCGGCGGGAGACGCCACGGCGCAATACGCCGGGTGGAACAAGGGGGTGGATCCGGAACCGGCGCGCATCGCCAGGAAGCGGGCCAGCTTCAAGCTCGCCCTGGCGTCCGGCGTCACGATCTGCAACGGGAGCGACGTTGGCGTGTTCACGCACGGCGACAATGCGCGCGAACTCGAACTGCTCGTCGCCTACGGCATGACCCCGCTGCGCGCGCTCAAGACCGCGACGTCCGTCACCGCGAAGGTGCTGCGCATGGAGGACCGCATCGGCAGCGTGAAGGCGGGCCTCTACGCCGACCTCGTCGCGGTGCAGGGAGACCCGACGCGTGACGTGAAGGCAACCCGCGCGGTGCAATGGGTAATGAAGGGGGGCGAAGTGTTCCGCGACGAGACGACCCACCCGTGACCAGACCTGCATTGCCACCCGTGACCCCTGTTGCGATGGCCACCTTGGTGGCCCGACGCGTCCCTGCCCTGCTTGCGCTCGCGGCCGCCGTCGCGTGCACGAATCCCGAACCCGCGCCAACGGTGGCGCTGGCGGACGTCACATCACCAGCCGGCGAACGGAGCGCCGAGCCATTCCTTTACGTCGACGGCGCGGACCGCGTGCACATGACGTGGCTCGAGCGCACCGGCGACTCCACCCACGCCGTCCGCTATGCGAGGCTCGATGGCTCCACGTGGACGACGCCCGCCACCATCACCGAACGCAAGGACCTGTTCGTCAATTGGGCGGACTTCCCCTCCGTCATCGCCGCCCCGTCGGGGCGACTCATTGCGCACTGGCTGCAGCGGAGCGGTAGTGGAAAGTATGCCTACGACGTGCGCATCGCACAGTCGACCGACTCGGGCGCCACGTGGAGCGAGGGCACGCTCCTGCACCGCGACACGAAAGGCACGTCGGAGCACGGCTTCGTCGCCATGTGGCTCGGCGCCAGCGACAGCGTGCACGCGGCGTGGCTCGACGGACGGGACATGGCCGGGGAGCATGGCAAGACACGCGGCGCGATGAGCGTCCGCCACACAAGCCTTGGCGCCGCCGGCACGCCAGGCGAGGAGACGCCACTCGACCTGCGCACGTGTGAGTGCTGCCAGGTGAACGCCGCCATGGGCAAGGCCGGACCGATCGTGGTCTATCGCGACCGGTCGGAGGGCGAGATCCGCGACATCGCCGTCGTGCGCATGGTGAATGGCCGCTGGACCGAACCCGCGATCGTCCACCACGACAACTGGCACGTCGAGGGGTGCCCGGTGAACGGGCCGGCGATCGCGGCACGCGGGGACACGGCAGTCGTCGCATGGTTCACCGGCGCGCAGGACACGGCGCGCGTGCGCGTCGCATGGTCCTTTGACGGAGGGGCCACCTTCGCCGCGCCCGTGCGCATCGACGGCGGATCTCCCGTCGGCCGCGAGAGACGAAGAGGCCAAGCTTGCCGCCGGCGAGCCGAACCACGGCCGCCGGGTGGTACGACTCCTCGGCGTCGTGTCGCTGCTCCCAGAGCGCCTTGGCTGGGGCGCCGTCCACCGCTATCCGCCGCCCATCGACGGCGCTGATGCCGAGGGCGACCTCGCCGTCACCGGTGCCCTCGACGAGGGTCGCGGGCG
>JACMLI010000413.1 GCA_014379705.1 Gemmatimonadaceae bacterium | reverse complement strand
ATCATCAATTGCGGTCTCGCCAACCAGTTCGTCGCGTCGGATTGGCTCCCGCTCTATGTGCGGCGCGGGACGGAGCTCAACGAGTCGCTCGATCGCGCCCTTGCCGCCGCAAATACCGACGGGCGGCAGGCAGTCGATGGTGGTGTGGTCGGACAGGTGCGCGAACTCTACCTCGAGCACTACCGGCCGCTCTACCTGATCTTCGACCAGTTCGAGGAGTTGTTCATCCTCGGGAGCAGCGGAGAACAGAAGCGCTTCTACGAAACGCTGCGCGAGCTGCTCACGATTGGCGCGACGTGCAAGGTGCTCATTGTCATTCGAGAGGAGTACATCGCCTGGCTCTCGGAACTCGAGAAGGTGGTACCGGCGCTGTTCGACAATCGATTGCGCGTGGAGAGGCTCAACGACTCGCACCTCGCGCGGATCATTGTCGGGACGACGCGCGCCGCTGGGATCCGCCTCGTGGAACCCGTGGTGACGGTCACCCGGATCCTCGAGAACATTCGCGACCGCCGCACCGGCGTGGACCTCGCGAACCTGCAGGTGTACCTCGACCGGCTGTGGCGCGCCGATGTCGCGCGTCAGGCAGCGGAGGCACCCGCGCAGGTGACCTTCGACCCCGCCCTCGTCGACCAGGTGGGGAAGCTGGCGAACGTGATCTCGGCGTTTCTCGATGAGCAGGTCGTGGGAATCGAGGCCGCGCTCGGGCAACGTGGCGTCGTCAAGCCGCAGGGCATCCCGCTCGAGGTGCTCTTCGCCCTCGTGACCGAAGAAGGCACCAAGCGGAATCTCGACATCGCGGGGCTCATGGACGCCATGCCCGGCAACCGCAACATCGAGGAGGCGCACCTGCGCTTTTGTCTCGCCGAGTTCGAGCGCCTGCGCCTGGTGCGTCCCCTCGCTGCCGGGTGACCCTCGCTAGCCGCCGAGCCAGTCCAGCATCTGGCGCCGTACCCGTTCGCTCTCGAAGTACTTTGTGTGCGACGTGCCATCGCCCCCGTCGAGCACAAGGCGTTCGGTGATCGGGAAGAACCCCGAGCCATTCTCCTTGAATACGCCATCGGTCGGCACGACGAGGTCGTTGGTGCCGGCCATGATCTTGTTGAGGCCCTTGGTGGTCAGCAGGCGCCGCAGTCCGGGTTCCACCGGCGTGGCGTTCGACGCGACGGCGTAGTACTTCGTCTCACCGCTGCGGGGGCCGGCATTCATCCAGCGGGCGAATGCGCCCTCGGGGTCCATCGACTGCAGGCCATCGAGGCCAGCCAGCACCCCGACCGCGAGTTGCTTGACGACGCCGATCACCATCGCGAGCACGTCGGTGATGCCGTTGTCCGGCAACGCATCCATGACGTTGGTGACGACGTCGACGAGGTCACCCATGCGTGCCGCGTTCGCCAGTGGGGTTCCGGCGTTCGGCGCCCCGACAAAGACGACGCGTCCCACTCGCAAGCGACGTGCGGCGAGGGCGAACGCCGCCTGCTGCTCCACCAGCATGCGGCTGACGAGTCCACCTCGCGAGTGACAGACGATGTCCAGGTCGAGCGAGGTGCCATCGGGGATGCTCGCGAAGAAGTGGCGGATGTTCTCCTTCGGGTCGTGGCTCAACGTGAGGTGATCGAACGCGAACACCCGCCCACCGTAGCGACGGTGCAGCTCCGTCATGTAGTCCACGGGGAGTTGGCAGAAGGCCAGGTGCGCGCGGCTGAACGTGCCATGGATGAAGAGCAAGGCCCGCCCACTGCCGAGGCGCGACCAGTCCTCCTGCCCAAGGACCCGCGGCCGATCCGTGGCGTAGTCGCCGGGTTCGAACGTGCGCATGCGATACGGCCATCGCTTCGTCTCGAGGGCGTTCACGAACGACGCCCCGACCTCCCCGATGATCGGATCGATCAATGGAAAGACGAGCTCCTTGAGCACCTTCTTGCCAACGGCGCTGAGGAGTCCGCGGCCTGCTGGCGCCGACTCGGTCGGCACCGACTGCGGCACGAGGTATCGACGCGATGTGGTCGCCGCGGGAGCACCGCGCGTGGCAATCGGTGGCGGCGCCACGTGCCACGACACCACGCCCAATTCGTCGGTGGAGAGCAGCAGCTGACCGTAGCCCTCGGGAGGTGCGGGGAGCTCTACCTCCATTGCGGGCTGCTCTCCCACGCTTCGGCCGGCCGGACCGACTTGTCGCGCTCCCGTGATCTCCACGGTCTGCCGTTCATCTACTCCAGACTCGGACAGCGCCTGGCGAAGCTCGTCGCCCAAAAGAGTCGCAGCAGCCTCGCGGTCCTTCGTGCCGAAGTGCGTCTGAGCCGTGCCGGTGAGTCCCTGCGCGGTGATCTTCGCCTGGCCGAGCTGGACGGTTTTGGTGTCTCCGGATAGCGCCTGCACGCTCCGGCGACGGATCACGAGCGAGCGAGTCACGGTGGTCCAGTCGCCGTCGGCCGGCTCGTTGCGCCCAAGGTCTCGCGTCGCATGTCCCTGGAACACGCCGTTGAGCAGGCCGCCGAGCCTGGACGTGCCGCCCCGCGTCGCGGCCTGCTGGAGGATGGAGAAGTCCGCCTCCGGCTCGGTGATGAAGAGCTTCACCGTCTCGACGCCCAGACCCTCCCGCGCGGGATCCTCGCCGGCCACGAAGGGAAACGCCTTGGGCCAGCGCACATAGAAGAGTTTGTCCTTGCTCGTCTCGTAGTCGAACTGGATGCCGGGCCCCAGCTTGCGCTGGGAACTCGCCTCCTTCCATGGGAGGACAAGGTTCACCGCGCCGGTCACGCCGAAGTCGACGAGGCTGATGAAGACGGGGCGATCGTGGTTGCTGCGGATCCGGAAGACGATCGCCTCGTCCTGCTCGAACACGATCTCGCCGCCCTCGCTGGGCGTGGCCTCGGTCAGCGTACCGTCGTCGCTCCGGCGCATGAGGAGGAGATCGAACTTCCCGCGCAGCGCGCTGTCCGGATCGGAATTCTCGAACGCAAGCGCGCGACGGTATCGCGCGGTGCCCTCGAGGTTCTTGAGGATGTCGGCCGACTCTTCGGTCTTCTTGAGCGGCATGAGGAACGCGCCGGTCTCCGAACGGAAGGCCCACACCGGGTGCCGCAGGGCACCGGCCGTCGGCACGGGATCGTCTGGCGCGACGCGATCGCGTGCGGGCAACAACGTTCCCGTGACGGCGTCGGGGTCTTCGGTGAGTTCCAGCAGCCGGGAGGGCTCGAGCACCGAACGCAGCTTGGCTTCAGTCTCGGCGTCGCCGGTGAGCCGCACCTTGAGCCGGTTGTCACCGTGCGCGTGCGACAGCTCGACCGCGCGGGCGTCGGCCGCGATGCTGCCGCTCACCTCCTCGCGCCTGACGCTGCACTCGGCGGTGATCGCGCCGACGGAGGTCACTTCGACTTCACCCAGGAGCGACGACGGCCCGGCCTCCTTGGCGCCCTGCGCGTGGATCGCCCACGTGGAGCCGATGGTCATGCCCTGCGCGGCGCCGGCGGCGAGCGTGACCGTCTCGTCTTCGCGCTTGAGGACCCGCACGAAGCGCATCGGCTCGACGTCGCGGACGCCGAGGACCTCTCGGTCGGCCTTGCCCTCCATCTGGGGATGCTGCGTGGACGCGTAGGCGTTCACCTGTGCGGCGGCACGCTCGAAGACGTCGCGATAGGTGGTCCCCGGCGTCACCTGGCGCAGCTCGCGCGCGAGGAAGTACGTGAGCGCGCCATGCGACACCACCCCTGAGGCGCCTGGCGTCTGGTACTCGTACGACGTCTCGTCGTCGCGGCAACCCGCGATCATGACGTACTTGTCAGCGATGGGGAGCCACCCGCTCGGCCCCGACGCCTTGGCGTCGCTCGCGGGCGCGGGTGGCAACATCGCCAGCAGCTCATCCTTCGAACGCCGATCCGGGGGCAGGGAACGGCTCTTTGGCCCCTGCACGTCGCGCGTCACGGAGCCCGAGTGGCAGCAGTCGAAGAGCAGCGTGATGTACGACGTCTTGGCGCCTAACGCCGCCAGCTTGAGCTCGAGGACGTCGTCGGTGATGTCACGGTTCTGCCCCTGCCAGCCCGCGCTGTCGTGCGGGACAAGCGTGCTGTCGTAGCCCGAGGGCTCGTCGCCATTGAGGTCCGTGACCTGCGAGCCATGCCCCGCATAGTGGAATACGACGATGTCGTCCGGTTGCGTGGCGGCGATGAGCGCATCCAGCTCCGCCAGGATCCGTTCCTGCGTGGCCTCGGCGTTCGTGACGAGGACGAGGTTCTCGCGCGGAAACCCGAACTGTTCCGCGAGGATCTCCTGGATGAGCTTCACGTCATTGACGCAGCCATTGAGCTGTCGATCCGCGGGCCAGAGCGGGTACTGATCGATGCCGATCGAGAGGGCGCGCTTCGCGGGGGATCGAGGGGGCGTGGTCATGAGGGGCGTGAAAGGGTACGGGCGAGAAGAGCGCCAACATATCTGCTGGCGCTCTTCTCGGGGTGACGTGCAAGGCTCAGGGTGCGGGCTTCGGCGGTGGAGGCGGCTCATCACCGCCGCGTCCTCCCTGCCGTGGTGGAGGCGGTGTGTCGCCCCCACGCCCGGGAGGCGCGGGAGGTGGCGGAGTATCTCCACCGCGTCCCCCCTGCCGTGGAGGAGGAGGCGTGTCGCCGCCGCGTCCTGGTGGTGCCGGTGGCGGCGGTGAGTCGCCTCCGCTTTCGGGTGGGGCCGGTGGGGGCGGAGCGTCGCCGCCGGGAACGTCGGGTAGTTCGGTCATCCTTCCTCCTTGAAGGTCGTGCAAACTCGTGTCACAGCACCTGCGGTTACGCGCCCCGCAGTGCCGTGAGTCGCGATCGGTACATCTCGGTAAGCCTGGCGTCGCCGAGGGCTGTGGAAGCCTGCACTCGCAACTCGAGACTCGGCGCCAGGTAGAGGGCGTGAACAAGTGACCGCGAGTCGAAGACGTCAAGGACTGCGATGGCGCGACGATGCTCACCTCGGGCGTGGAGCAGTCGGGCAAGCGAGAGCCGCTCGGCGGCCATCGGCATTGTCTCGTCCCAGGCCATGCCGGGTTCGCTGCGCGGTGCGGAGAGCAGTGCTGTCATCATGGACATCGCGGTGTTCGTGTCCCCTTGCGCCAGCGTCGCGTGCGCCCGGAGTGACTGGGCGCGCAGCGAGTCCTCCGGGGTCGCCTTGACCTCGGGAACGTCGACGAGACGGCTGGCGACCACCGGCACCTGGTCGGCCCGACCGGTGCGAACGAGCTGCAGGCCAAGGAGCCAGCAGCGATGGACGCTTGCACAGCGGCTGTAGTCGGCGCCCGCACTCACGGCATCGATCCGTGCCACGCTGTCGGCGCGTATGGTGAACGCCCCGACCGCCCACGCGTCCAGCAGGAAGAGCGACGACCCCGCGTCCCAGCGCTTGATGAAGGCGTCGATCGCCTTCTCCGCGTCGGCCGCTGCACCGCGGGCCAGTTGGATCGACTGCCATCCCACGAGGGCGGTCCAACGCCGCGAGTCCGCTTCGCCGGTCGCCGCCGTGTCCACCGCCAGGGTTGCGGCGAATCCCGCCGCCGCGCAGTCCCACTGCCTGCCCCCAACACTGAGTTGCACCGAGGCCATCAGGGCCGGCAGCGGGGCGCTTGCCACCCTGGCCGGCCAGCCGAAACGGGCGGCACCGCTGCGTACGCACCCATCCATCAGCTCGACTTCGCGGGCGAGCATGGAGTCCGGCGAGGCGGCGAGGAAGCGGGCGATCACGGGCGCCGCCTGTGTCGTGTCCCCGTGCCGGAGCATCACCTCGATGAGGTGGAAGAGGGGCGTGGTCGCGGAGGAATCGAGGCGAAAGGCCTTCTCCAGGGCATGACGCTGCAGCGAATCGGTGGACCCTTCCAGCGGCAGGAGGTGTGCATACGTCTCACCGAGCTGCAGCCACACAAAGGCACTCGTCGAGTCCATGGCGAGGGCGGCCTGGAACGCGGCTCGCGCCGAATCGGCACTGCCCTCGAGGAAGAACTGGTATCCCTCCGCAAAGGCCGCATGGCGTGGACTCAGGCGCGCGCGCCGTGCGCGCGCGATCAGCGACGCGGCCCCGCGAGCATCGTGGTTCCATGTCGCCGCCTGCGCGCCTCGGATGGCGGCCAGGCCGAAGGTGGTATCCGCAGCCACCGCGAGTGAGAACTGCTTCTCGGCTTCCTTGGGCTGCGCGCGTCTGAACGCGGCCTCCGCGAGGAGGAAATGTGCCACGGCTTTCGGGTTGCGCTCGCTCCACTCCGCGGCCACGTCCGGAACGCCCGTGGGGATCAGCGGCGAATCGGAAAGCAGGCGGGAGGTGGCAAGGAGTCCAGCGCGCCACACGTCGTCGGCAAGGAGCGTGGCCGACCCCGTGGCAAGCGCGGAATCTCCCACCACGTCATGAAGCACCAGGAACACGTCTGCGGAATCGCCCCGCTGCACGACGCGGCCCATCAGGTAGTACGCCGATCGATGCTCCCGGGAGATCGCGCGCGCCCGCTCGGCCGACAATTTCTTGGTGTCCGCGCGGCTCGTCGTGTCGAGCAGGTGCCAGCCGTCGATCCAGCGGAGCGGGCCGGCCCCATCCACGGCGCTGCCAATCATCGTGGCGACGTCTTCTCCCGCCGAGCGGGAACCGCCCCAGTCGTCAGGCAGGACGAGCGGATACACCATCACGCGATTGGCGTCGAGCTGCGGGGAAGTCGTTCTCGTCCCCTGCCACATGAAGGCACCGATCGCCGCCAGCACGATGCCTGCCGTCGCGATCACCGCGTTCCGACGTGATGGCGCTCGCGTCACACGGAGCGTGGCGGTCCCGGTGACGGGGGTGAGCGCGGCTCGCACAATCTCGTCGCGAAACTCACCCGCATTGGCCTGACGATCCGTCGGAACCTTGGCGAGGGCGCGAAGGACCGCTGTCTCGAGCGCCGGGGGCACGCCCGGCCGCACGCTGCGCAGTGCAGGAGGCGGATCGACCGCATGGCGCGCCATGATCGCCTGGGCCGTGCCACCGCTGAACGGGGGCGAGCCGGCGAGGGTCTCGTAGAACACGCAGGCGAGGGCGTAGAGGTCGGCGCGCCCGTCGATCTTGTCCCCCGTGGCCTGCTCGGGGCTCATGTACGTCACCGTGCCTAACGCCATTCCAGAGTCCGTGATGCGCTCGGCCCCCGAGACGTCCATCGCGCGGGCGACCCCGAAGTCGGCGATGACGGCATGCCCCTGCGAGAGCAGGATGTTCTCGGGCTTGATGTCCCGATGGATGAAGCCCTTCCCGTGCGCATAGTGCAGCGCGTCCGCCACTTCGGCGACGAGGCGGACGGCTTCGTCGACGGGCAAGGGAGACTCGCGGGAGAGCCGATGCGCCAGCGATTCCCCTTCCACGTACGGCATCACGTAGTACGGCACCCCGTTCGCTTCCCCCGAATCGATCAGGGGCAGGATGTTGGGATGCTGGAGGTTCGCGGTGATCTGCATCTCCCGCGTGAAGCGCATCTGGCCGAGCGCTGCCGAGAGCTCGGGGCGCAGGACCTTGATGGCGACGCGGGAATCGTGACGGAGGTCGCGCGCGAGGAATACCGTCGCAAAGCCGCCGCGCCCGATCTCCGAAAGGATCTCGTAGCGACCGGAAAGGCCTTGTGCGAGGGATTCAGCCGGCGTTGTCACTTCGAGACCCGATCCGACAGGGGGAGGGCTGGCTCGGGGAGGGGGGTGCTTCCCGACCACATTGCGACCGCGAGGGCGCCTGGAGGGCAGGCTGCGATCTCGCATCCGTCTGGTACGGTAAGCGGAGGTATGATACCAGCAATTCTGTTGAGGTCGCCGCCTGTTGTCAAAGTAGACGGCGCTACGGACCGTTGACCTGAAGCCCGTCGCCTCCGTCTGCCTCGATGCGAACTGTGCGCACCGCGGCCTCTCCATCAGCAGGCGCGTCGTCAGTCGTGTCGACGAGGGTGGGTCGCGTCAACGCCGACCGCGACGCCTCCAGCCGAAAACGCTCGAGGTCCTGCAGATGACCTTCGGCGCCGCGCGCGAGTGCGGCAAATTCGGACGAGGTCCGCCGGGGACGAGTCCGTCGAGGGCCGCGAGCGAGCGCCACAGCCCCCGTCGACCATAGAAACCAACTGACAGGGCCTCGAGCGCCTCGAAGAGTTCGAGGCCCGACGCGTCGTGTGCGCCGGCCCCGACCTTGACCCTCGAGAGTTGCTCCCCAAGCCACCCGATGGCCTGCGCGACCGTGCTCACGGTTCCACCGGCAGACGTCACCAGGGAGCGCACGCGTTCCTGCTCCGCCCCGATCTCCGCAGCGTACCCGTCCATCAATTCGCCGAGCGGGGTGCCGGCGTGCGTCGTGCGGATGCGATCGATCAGTCGGAGCGCCGCGACCGATGCGGCAAGGTGATCGTTGAGGTAGGCAACGAACGCCCCCTGGTCGAGGCCCACGGACACTTCGTCGTTTGTCCCTTCGTCAGGCAGCAGGCGGCCCTTCGACGCGTCGTCGAGGTCATCGAGTTCGAGCCAACCCAGGTGCGGCCGGTTCCTGGCGAAGGTGCGATAGCCCCAGTCCCGCGCGACGCGAGGCACCAGGCGCCCGACGCGCGCGAGGAGGCGATACCGGCCGCCGAGGTAGTCCAGCGTGGAGAGGATCGCGTCGGAGAAGCCGTGCGGTGGAGCGGACGGCGTCACCAGGACAGCGCTGTCTCGTTCGCGAAACTGCGGATACGCCTGGCGCAGTGCGTCTCCTCGCTGGCCCTGGAGCGGGGCGATACGCAGCAGGCCCTTGCGGTCGGCGCGCACGGCCATGCGGATGAATCGCCGGCAGACGCCGCAGCGCGCGTCGTAGAAGAGGATGGGATGGTCGATGAAGCCCGTTCCCGGGTTGTCACCACCCTGCGGTGCTGCAGACGCTCCATTGCTCACGAAAACCCTCCGGTCGATGACACCCTCCTATCACCCATCTGGCGCCGGATCGATCCTCGCGGGGTGGTGCACCTTGCGCGCGCGGAAGCGTCAGACGCATGGTCCCACCTCATGAAGCTCACCCCCCGCACCTTCTGGACGCTCGCCGT
>JACMLI010000412.1 GCA_014379705.1 Gemmatimonadaceae bacterium | reverse complement strand
GCGCCTGCGCGACGGATCGCTCCCCAACGTGCGATTCATGGTCGGGGACCTCACGGCGACGGGCCTCTCGTCGGGGTCGGTGGACGCCGTCTTTGCCGGCTACGGATTCCGCAACATTCCGCGACTCGACGATGGCCTCGCCGAAGTTGCACGCGTGCTACGGCCCGGTGGGCGCTTGTACGTGCTCGACTTCTACCGGCCGAGGGCCCGCTGGTGGCGCGCGCTCTTCCTCGGGTACCTCCGCGTGTCGGGAAGCCTCGTCGGATGGTGGTGGCACCGCGCGCCGGTCATGTACGCCTACATCGCGGACTCCATCGAGGCGTGGTTGGATGCGCGCGCCTTCGAGGACGCCCTCGCCCGGCATGGCCTCACCGTCGATCGCCGACGGGTTGTGCTCCTCGGGGGCGTGGCGATGCACGCCGCCCGGCGCTGATTCAGCTGCGGGACCGCACCAGGGCCAGGCCGCGCTCGATGGCGCCCAGGAGGATGGTCTCGTCGACGATCGGCTTCGTGACGTAGTCGTCGAACCCCTCGGCGATGAAGCGCTCGCGATCGCCCGACATGGCATGTGCCGTGAGCGCGATGACCGGCAGGTGCACCAACAACGGATTGCCGCGAATGCGCTTGAGCGTGTCCACCCCGTCGAGTCCCGGCAGGGAGATGTCGAGCAGTACGAGGTCGGGCACCTCGCGGTCGAACGCGTCGAGCGCCTCGAGGCCCGACTCGTACTCGACGCAGTCGTGCAAGCCGTCGAGCAGGGCAAGGACGAGGAGACGGTTGTCGGGGTTGTCCTCGACGACGGCAATGCGCGTCACGGGGTCCCTCGGCGTTCGCGAACAAAGGTCCAGAGCAGGCCAATGGCCCGCTCGATCTCGAGATTGAGTGCGTCCACGCGATCCTGCAATGCGTTCGCCTCGAGGCGCTCGGCCTCATGCTCGAGGGCGCTGGCGAGGTCGCGCAGCGCCTCGGCGCCCACCTGCGCGGCGCTCCCCTTCACCGCGTGTGCCGTGCGCGATACCTGCTTGCGATCCCCGGCGACGAGGAAAGCCTCGAGGGAACCCGCTCGCTCACGCGACGACTTCTCGAACAGGCTGGCCAGCTTCTCGATGAGCTCGAGCCCACCGATGCGCTCGATGACGGCGAGCGCCTCGACCATCCCGTGGGGAACCACGACCGTGATATCACTCATGCGTGCAACCTCTGGTCAGCGGCTGCCCCTGCGGGCGCCGGAAGAAGGGCCGAGGCGCGCAGGCGACCTGCGACATCGGACATGGGCTCCAGCGCCGAGGGCGCGAGAGCCTGGAACTCGACAGTGAAAGTGGATCCCTGCCCCGGCGCACTGCGCAGGGTGAGGTGCATGCCCAGAAGGGCACAGAGCTGGCGGCAAATCGCGAGTCCGAGCCCCGTGCCCCCATGCGCACGCGACGCGGAATCGTCGGCCTGCTCGAAGGGTTCGAAGATCCGTCGCTGCTTGTCGAACGGGATGCCGATGCCCGTGTCGATGACCTCGACGCGCGCTGGCACCCCATGCTCGGAGAGCCGGAGGGCCACCGTCACGGAGCCGGACTCCGTGAACTTCAGCGCATTACCGACGAGGTTGATCATGACCTGGCGCAAGCGGCCCCCGTCGGTGTTGAGCACGTGTTCCCCGGGGGGCACGTCGAGGCGCAACTGCACGCCAGGCTTGACCTGGGCCTCGAGCATCGCCACGCAGTCGCCGAGGAGCGAACGCACGTCACACGGGATCGACTCGACGTCCATCTGGCCGGCCTCGACGCGCGAGAGGTCGAGGATGTCGTCGATGAGCGCCAGCAAGTGCGCGCCATTGGACTTGATGCGCTCGAGGAACTCGAGCTCGCGCGCTTGCAGCCGTGGCCGGAGCGTGCGCATCAGGAGGCTGGAGAAGCCGATGACTGAGTTGAGCGGCGTGCGCAGTTCGTGGCTCATGCGGGCGAGGAAGGCGCTCTTCGCGCGGTTTGCCGACTCCGCGCGTACGATCGCGGTCGCGAGTTCCTCGGAGAGCGCCTTGCGGGCCTCGACATCGCGCTCCAGCACCGCTCGCGCGTCGCGAAGCGAGGCGGCCATGTCCACCAGGCGGCGCTCGGTGAGCTGGGCGCTTTGGAGCTGGTGGACCACGCGGGCCTGGCGTTCCTCGAGGATCCAGCGCCGACGCGCATTGCGCACCACGCGGCGACGCGTGGAGGCGGCCCAATCGGCCGCGAGCGCGGTAAACAGGAACCCTCCGGCCACGAAGAGCGCTGTCGAGAACAGGCCGACGGTGGCGGGCCCGTTCACGAGCGCCTCGGTCACGTGCAGGACAACCCCGAACACCCCGCCGATCCAGACGAAGAGCGCCTCGCTGTGCACGACGGTCAGGGCGGTGGCGATGAAGAACATGTAGCGCGTCGTCTCGGCGGCGCGCAGCTCCCACGAAATCAGCGCTGCCGTGAGCTGGATCGATACGATGAGGAGCAGTCGATCGCGTGCGCCGCTGCGCCACGCCACGGTGGTGATGACGAGCACCCCGGCGACGAGCCCCGCAGCCGGGATGTCGCCTTTCCAGAAGGCGCCTGCGCCCGCCGTGAGCAGGAGGATGAGCAGGGACAGGCGCATGCGCCGTGCCCCGCGCTCATCGAGCGCGGCAAAGGCCCTCGCAATGAGCTGCTGCGAGCGATCCTCCCCAATCGCGACGTCGCGCAGGAAGCGCGTCGCGAAGGTGGCTGACAGTCCGGGCATACCCCGCGGGGCTGGAGATCAGGGACGCCGGTCGCTCCGGATCCCACCATGTCCCAGTATCGGCCCCGAGGGGAGCAGGCTTTACGTGCCCCAGGCCCTTTGTTGGTAATTCTTCAGCCAGGGTCCGGGGCGAATGACCGCCCCCTCGCGTCGTCCACGAGCAGGCGGAAGAGGACGCGACGTTCCGGTACGGGATCGTCGGGGGTCAGGGCCTCGGGAATGAGCGTCCGGAGGCGCTCCAGCACCCGCTGGTGGATTTCCTCGCTGCGATCGGTGGCGGCGTCGTCCACGAAGTACACGGTGCCCTTCACCACCACGCTGGTCCAGTCGAAGGTCCCGCGGACCTCGTCGACCTCGAAGGCCACCCAGGGGTTCCGCTGCAGCACGGAAAGCTTGAGGCCCGGCTGCGTGCGGCCGTAGAGCCAGCCAGCCTCGTAGACGTAGTGGATCGGCTCGATGTCGACGCGATCGTGGAAGCTGTAGGCGATGCGACCGTGCGTGCGCGCCGCGAGGAAGGCGTCGATCTCCGGGCGCGTGAGTTCGCGGACCTGCGGTTGTGTCGTCATGTCAGTGCAGGACGGGAGGCACCTGTGGGGATGGGGGTAGCGAGCGAAGCGTCCGAGACCACCGTGCCGTTCGGGATGTGCAGGACGATGCGCGTTCCGACGCCGACGGTGCTGGTCACCTCGAACACCCCACCATGGGCATCCACGATGCCCTTGGCGATGGCGAGCCCAAGGCCGCTTCCCGCCTTGCGACCGGCGCGGTGCGAATGCCAGTAGCGGTCGAAGATGTGGGGCAGGGCGTCGGGCGGGATCCCGATGCCGGTGTCGCGCACCTCGAACCGACACCCCTCGTCCGCCGCCCGGAGGTCGAGGGCCACGGAGCCCCCGCGGTCGGTGAACTTCACGGCGTTGTTGAGGAGGTTGGCGAGGACCTGCTCGACGCGCAGGGTGTCGAGACAGCACGGAAGATGTTCGGGAAGGTTTGTCTCGATGCGGATGCCGCGCTCCGCGGCTTGCTCAGCCACCATCGACAGGGCCTGTCGCGCGAGGGCGGAGGCATCGGCCTCCTCGCGGTCGACGCGCAGATGGCCCGATTCGACGGAGACAACGTCCAGCAAGTCCTGGATCAGGCGGTGCATGAGCGCCGTGGCGTCGAGGATCCCGCGCGCGAGTTTCGCGCGCTCCGGCGCGTCGTCAGGGGGATGCTCGGCCAGGACGCGAGCGCCCATGGCAATGGCGCTGAGCGGATTGCGCAGGTCATGGGAGACGACGCCGAGGATCTCGTCCCGCGCCTGCGACGCCCGTCGCGAGTCGCGGTAGAGCGTGGCATTGTCGATGGCAACGCCGAGGCGTTCGGCGAAGGCGCTGGCGAGGTCCACGTCGTCCTCGGCCCACGTCCGCGTCTCGGTGGTCGACACGAGGGTCAGCACGCCAAAGACGCGTTCGCGCGTCCGCAGGGGCAGCGCGATGAAGCCGCGCACGCCTAACGATTCGGCCGAGCCATCCCGCGGGGAGGCGCGGACCGGCTCCGTGGCCACCACCGGCGTGCCGGAGGCGAGGACGTCGGCCACCGGAAAGGGCGCATTCGGCGCGTCGCCAAATCGACGCTCCATCGCCTTCAGGACCCGGGCCAGGTTGGCATCGTCGTGCACGGAGCAGCGCCGGCGCACCCCGCCGCCGGGCTCCACGAGGTCGATGATCACGCAGTCCGCGAGGAAGGGCACGCCCACGTGACAGGCCAGGATGAGCGTCGGCTCCAGTTCCAGCGACGAGGACAACTCGGCGCTGGCGCGCGCCAGGAAGCGCTGACGCTCCTCGCCCCGGATGCGTTCCGTGATGTCCCGCAGGACGACCGTGAAGTGACGCGTGCCCTCCACGTCGAGCTTCGAGATCGACGCCTCGGCGGGAAACTCGCGCCCGTCGCGTCGCAGGCCGAAGATCGACCGACGTTCGCCCATGCGCCGCGCGACGTTGTTGCCATGCGCGAAGGCGTCGATGTGCCCCTCGTGTGCCGGACGGAATCGCCCCGGGATCAGCCGTTCCAGTTTCTGCCCGACGATCTCCTCCGGTGCGTAGCCGAAGAGGGCCGCTGCACCGTTGTTGAAGTGCGTGACTCGCTGGCCGTCGTCGATCGAGATGATCGCGTCGGCGGAGATCATGAGGATGCCCTCGAAGGTCTCGCGCGCCGTGCGCAGCTCATGCTCCACCGTCTGCTGGCGGCGCATCGCGCGCAGGGCCACGACGGCGGCCACAAACGCGATCGTGCCGGCCAGCACCGCAAGCCAGAAGGACGCGACCGCCATTCCCGACGAGGGCTCGGTCTCGAATCGTACCATCGAGATGATCAGCGCGACGAGCGTCACGAGCCAGGCACACGCCGTCAGGATCCAGCCGATGCGCCAGCGCCGCAAGGCCTGCGTCATGGATGCGTGGGCCGGCACACGAGGCCGACCGTTCTCCGAACTACAGCGCTCAGACGCGTTCCCATCGACAGGCGTTCGTCGCCCGCCGACCTGCGGACTCACTCTTGTGTCAGGAGGCCGAGGCGAAGGGCGAGTTGAACGTACTCGGCACGGTGCGAAATGCCGAGCTTCTCGTTGATGCGCTGCTTGTACGTGTCGACCGTCTTCGGGCTGATGAACAGGCGTTCACCGATCTCGGGGGCAGAGTATCCCTGGGCCGTCAGGCGGAGGACGTCCCGCTCCCGCTCGGTGAGGCGGGCAAAGCGCTCCTTGTCTACCGCGTGCGGGTCCTTCTGCGTGAGGCCGCGCGCCAGCACGCGGGCGGCGGCATGGCGCACGTAGACGTCCCCCTTGGCGACGGCGCGCACTGCGTCGACCAGCTCGCGATCCGCCGCGCTCTTGACCAGGTAGCCCGCCGCACCGGCCTCGAGGAGCGGCACCAGGTACTCCTCCTCCGGATGCATCGTGAGGATGAGCACCCGGGTCTCGCCTCCCTTGGCCACGATTGCCTTGGTGGCCGTCGCGCCGTCCATTCCCGTCATCGAGAGGTCCATGACGACCACGTGCGGGTTGAAACGGTCGACGAGGGTCAGCGCTTCCTGTCCATCGCGAGCCTCCCCGACGACGTCGATATCCCTGGCAGTGCCGAGCACTGCCTTGAGTCCCGCGCGAACCACCGTATGGTCATCGGCCAGGACAACGCGAATCAGGTCCAGCGTCATAAGCGCCTCTTACGTGTTTGATGGTGCGATGGCGAACGCGCGCCGCGTGGCGTCGCCGGGTGGAATGCGAAGCACCGTGCGCGACAGCCCGCGGTCGCGCGTCTGCAGCAGTGAGCCACCGGCGAGTTCGATGCGCGGCCGCATCGCCTCGAGGGCTTCGACGTCGGCGAGCGCGCCGCCGTCGGGTTGGCCGTTGTCCTCGATCTCGAGCACCAGCTCGTCCCCTGCGGTACGCGTGCGCACGTCGACAACCGATGCCTTGCGTTGCAGGACCGCCTGACGCAGCACTGACTGGGCGACGCGATACACCACGGTGCCCACCCCTTCCCCTACGTCGTCGACTTCGTCCCCCGTCGCGAGCGTGATGCGCGACTGGCCGAGGTCCTTGAATTCCTGGACGAGTTGCGGAAGTGCGGCGCCCAGCCCGCGGTCCTCGAGGAGGCGGGGCTGCGCCGCATGGGAGAGAGCGCGAATCTCCTCCAGGACGTCGGCGGTGATGCTGCGGACGCGGTCGAGCCGCTGGCGCCCGGCGTCGCTTTCGCTCATCGACGACGCGGCGCGCAGCTCGAGGAGCGCCGCGGCGATCGACTGCGCCGTCGAATCGTAGAGGTCGCGCGCGAGCTGCGAGCGTTCCTGGTCTCCGTACATGATGATGCGCTCGGCCATGTGCCGCAGGCGGTCACGGTCCCGGTTGAGTCCATCGAGCAGCGCATTCAGCGTGCTTCCCACGCGCACGAGGTCGTCGTCGGCGAGGTTCGACGCACGCACGCGAGCGGTCGCGTCCCCTTCACGGACGCGCTCGAGCGTATCCTGGATGTCACGCAACGGTTCGAGGGCGAGCGCGGCCAGCACGACGCTCATTACGAGGCTCGCGAAGAGCGCCACGCCCATCACGATGCTGGCGCCACGTGGGCCCAGGTCGCGGCTGTTCGAGATCAGGAGGCCGGCTGCGGCACCGAGAACGATGACCGTGTTCGCGCCCGCCAGCTTGAGGACGAGCGGAATCCGGAGGAGGCGCGCGATCGGACCCTGGGCCCTGGAGGCCCCTGACGCCGTCTCACCACTTCGACTTCGAATGCCGACCGCCATGGTGTCAGGGCTGCAATGGAAACGACGGTCGAGCGTGGGCCCGACCATCTGGTGAGAAGGATGGGCATGCGAGGCCCGGCCCAATGTCGGGTTCGTCCGGTCAAATCGTCAGGCTTTCCCCTACGATGCCCCCCAGCCGCCCTGCTTCCGGATGCCCAGCGCCGGGACGCATCGTTCTTCACTCGACCCGGCCGTGACCGCTATTTCTCCCCTCCTCCTGCGCCTCGCCGTCGCCGCCCTGATCGGGTTGGCGGTCGGTATCGAGCGTGAGCGCTCCGGCCAACTCGACCCGTCGCGGGGAGGCCGCTTCGCGGGCGCGCGCACGTTCTTCCTGCTGGGAGTGCTCGGGGGCACGAGTGGCTGGTTCCTGTCGCTCGGATGGGACTGGGCGGCGCTCGCGCTGATCCTGTCGTGCGGTGCGCTCGTGACGAGCGCCTACGTCGCCACCGCACGAACGCTCGGCGTGGACGGCACCACGGAGGTCGCCGCTCTGGTCGTGCTGTCTCTCGGCGCGCTGGCGGGAACGGGAGAGCTCTCCGTGGCGAGTGGGGCGGCCACGGTTGTTGTGCTCGTGTTGTCGGAAAAAGACACCATCCATGGGACGCTCCGGCGGATCGACCCCACGGAGCTGCGGGCCGCCTTGTACTTCGCGGTGCTGGCACTGGTGATCCTGCCGATCCTCCCGGACCGGGCGTTCGGCCCATTCGGCGGACTGAATCCGCGGTCGCTGTGGATCGTGGTGCTCGTGTTTTCGGGGCTCAACTTCGCCGGGTTTGTGGCGCGACGACTGGTGGGGGCATCGCGAGGGTACGGCGTCACCGGCGCCCTGGGTGGACTGGTGTCCTCGACGGCGGTGACGCTGCACTTCTCCCGACGCAGCCGCGAGGTGCCGGCGCTCGCCCGCGGGCTGGCGATCGGCACCGTTGCGGCGTCCACGGTGCTGCTCCCTCGCGTCCTCGTCGTTTCGACGATCTTGAACCAGGGCGTAGCCTTGTCCCTGCTGCCGCTGATTGGGCCACCCCTGATTGCGGGGGTGGTCATGGTTTCGTGGTGGCTCTGGCGAAGCCCGCTGGCACGCGAAGGCGCGGCTGGCGATGTCCCTGCCGACGTCGAGACCCGGAGCCCGTTAGGCGTTCGCTCGGCGATCACGATGGCGCTCGCCTTCCAGGTGGCGCTCATGGCCATC
>JACMLI010000411.1 GCA_014379705.1 Gemmatimonadaceae bacterium | reverse complement strand
TTCGGTCCATCGAAGGGCCAAGCGAACATCCCGCCGGCCCACGCGATCGTGCAGCGCCTCGCCGATGTCGGGCTCGGCTACCTGCGGCTCGGGCAACCGCTTCCCACGCTGTCGGGCGGTGAGCGGCAGCGGCTCAAGCTCGCGACGCACATGGGCGCCGACGGCGGCGTCTACGTGCTCGACGAGCCGACGACAGGGTTGCACCTGGCGGACCTCCAGCAGTTGCTCGGGTTGCTCGACCGGCTGGTAGATTCCGGCAAGTCGGTGATCGTGATCGAGCACCACCAGTCGGTGATGGCGCACGCCGACTGGATCATCGACCTCGGGCCGGGTGCGGGCCATGACGGCGGGCGGATCGTCTTCGAAGGCACTCCCGCCGACCTGGTGAAGGCAAAGTCTACACTGACCGGCGAGCACCTCGCGGCGTTCGTCGGCGGGCGCACGAAAGGCGTGGCCGCAACAAGGTAGGGGCCCTGATTTCTCGCGGGTCTCGCTTAGAACGGTTTCTTCAACCGGGGGTGTCATGCCTGCCGCGATCTCCCGTGCTCGTGCCTGCGTCCTCGGGTTCCTGACGGCGACCGCGGGATGCGACATTGACCTGATCGCCCCAGTCCCTGGTAAAGCGGCTGTGGTTCGCGCCGAGATGCTCACCGGGAACGCGCTCGCTGCCCTGATGCCGGATGGGCGGCTTTCCCTGGCGCCGCCGACGCTCCATGGAGACCAGGTACCCGAGGCCGTGGCGCGGCTCCAAAGCATCCCATTCGCCCGCCACGTCACGAATGACGTCCTCCTGCGTGGGCTCGCAGAGTCGGATCGTGGGCGCTGGATCGATCCTCATTTCCTGCAGCTGTGCGCGGACCGGTATTTCGCGTCCGCCCAGGTCGCGTTTACGGAGGACGATCCCCTCATGCGGGACGTCCTGCTAAAACGGACCTTCGGCCCGCAATGGCTGGTGCCGCTCTGCAATGCGCGCTTCGTGCCAGAGGTCGTCGTCCAGGTTGCGGTCGACGCGAACCCGATTCGCATCGGCGACAAGGGCCCCGACCCGCTGGAGGAACACCTGTCACTGATCACGGCATGGGTGGCGCGAGGTCTCCCCGACTACGCCGTGACGGCTCTCCCGGTCACCGCCGAGCGTGCCGTGACGTTCGCGTGGGATTCACTCCGGGTGCGAATCGCCGAGGTGCCGCAGTTGGTCGTGCGCGGGAGTGCCTTCCAGGACGATGGACCATTCGCGTTCCACATCCCCGTGGGGTTCGCCGTGTACTGCCATCGCTGGCGCCTGCGATTGGAGACCGAGGTTAAGCTGCGAGGCATGACGACGGGGGGCACGGCGGGGACCCGGGAGGTGTGGGTATCCACGAGGGACTGCAACGGCATCGATGCGAGCCCGATACTCTCGCGGCCACTCGCGGTGCAGCCAACGACATCCTGGGTCCAGCGCGGGGCGGTCCGCGCAGCCGTCCGCTTCACATCCCCTGTGTACTTCGAGCACGCCGAGCTCGTACGCTAAGACGGTGGCGCGCCCGATCGGTTCACTTTTGCCACCATTGCCGCGGGAGCGGGCGCTGGCGCGGCCAGACCTCGTTCATCGTCTCGGCCTCGTACATCCGCCCGTTGATCATCACGTAGCGCAGCGAGTTCGAGTTCCGGATGTCCTCGAGCGGATTCCGGTCGAGCACCTGGAGGTCGGCGAACTTTCCGACCTCCAGTGAACCCACATGTTTCCCCTGCCCGATGGCTTCGGCGCCGTTCATGGTCGCCACGCGGAGCGCCTGGTGGTTCGTGAGGCCCCCCGAGTGCAACATCCACAGTTCCCAGTGCGCGCCGAGGCCCTGCAACTGGCCGTGGGCGCCTAACGCCACATTGCCGCCGAGGTCGAGGATCTGCTTGCCGGCGCGCGCGACGTCCTTCACGGCGAACTGGTTGGGGTGGGCGAGGACGCCACGGCGCAGCGTCCGCCGGTCCAGCTCCTCGTGCGGGAGGAAACGCGCGAGCTTGGGGTCGGCGTGCACGTCGACGTCCCGATAGTACAGGTTCTCGCCGGCCAGTCCCGCGCCCGTGACAATGAGCGTCGGCGTGTACGTGATGCCGCTCTCGGCAAAGAGGCGCGCCACGTCGCCGTAGATCGTCGTGAGGGAGAGCTCGTGCTCGACGCCACCGAACCCATCGAGCGCGAGCGTCAGGTTCATCTTGAAGTCGGACGTGCCCTCGGCGGTCGGCGTGAGCTGCTTCTCGCGCGCCGCCATGACGAGCCACTGCCGCTGGATGCGATCCCCGACGAGGTAGTTCTTGATCGTTTGCGTCCGGTAGAAGTCGGCATAACGACTCGCGATGTCGCGCGCGTCCTGCAGGCTCTTGACGTCTTCGGCGGCGAAGATGCCGCGGGCCGTGGAGAAGACGCGTGGCCCGATGATGGACCCCGCTTCGACCTCGTCGGCATACGTGATGACGTCGGGCGTCATGGTCTGCGGGTCGCGCGTGGTCGTGACGCCGTAGGCGAGGTTCGCGAGGTACTCCCAGACCTGCTTGCGGTGCACGCCCCACGGGGCCCACATGTGCGCGTGGATGTCGACATAGCCGGGGAGGATCGTCTTGCCCGCCACGTCGATTTCCCGGGCGCCGGTGGGAATGCGAACGGACCCGCGGGGCCCGAGCGCGGCAATCCGATCGTCGACAACAACCAGGTCGGCGTTCTCCAGTATCTCGTTGGCCTTCATCGTCACGACGCGTGCGCCGCGGAGCACGACGGCCCCTCGCGGGACATCACGAGGCACGCGCACGGCGACGTCGCGCGTTGCACGCGCGGCACCCGTCGCGATGTCCCACGTATGGAACGAGCCGCCGATCGCCCAATGCACGGTCTTGCTGTCGGCGCCCCATTCAATGAAGTCGGCGCCAACGGTCGTGAGGCGTTTCGCGGGGATCGCCGAGTTGCCGTTAGGCGGGAGGAACATCGTCGGGAGGCGCTGGCCGGTGGGCGGGATGTCGATCAGCCAGGCCTGGGCGTTCACCAGCGCGAGCGCGCGCGTGCCATCGGGGGCGACGAGGATCTCGTCGGCGAGCGCGGGAGGATTCCGCGTCCACTCCCAGCCGTTGACGCGCAGGTGCGCCTGTCGATCGCTCCCGTCCCAGCGGACAGAGACGAGCCCGTCCATCGCGTCGGTGAACCAGACGCGCGTCGAGTCCTTCGTGAAATGCGGGACGCCGTAGTGTTGCGACGCCCACCGGACGGCCGTGTTGACGGGCGTGATCACCGTTGCGTCGCCACCCGCCGCAGGGATCCATACGAACTCCCTGGCCTGCGGGCGGCCCGTCCGGAGTTCATCGAAGAACTCGATGCGCTGCTGGCGTGGTCCGCGAGCGACGACGATCCGCGAGCCATCGGGCGTCCAGGCGAGTCGCTCGTAGAACGCGGACTGCCTCGTCAGGCGCTCGGGTTGGCCGGTCCCATCGGCCCGGACGCGATAGATGTCGCCGCCTTCGCTGTCGTCCCACGTGACGTAGGCGATCCATCGCCCATCGGGGGACCAGGCGGGGAAGAACGCGTCGTGCGTGTTGTCGAGCATGCGTGGCGGCGCTGCGCCAGTGAGTGGCTGCACCCACAGCCGCGCGAGCGCCGAAAACGCGAGGGTGCGGCCGTCAGGTGAGCGACGCGGGTGTTCGATGCGGCGAGCCGTGACGAGGGACTCGGGCGCGGCGTAGTTGAAACGCGCGAGGGCGCCCAGGCCAACATCGACGTCCGCGGAGAACGGAATCGGCGTCGTGCGGCCGTCGGCAACGTCGATGCGCCAGAACTTGCCATGGTACGACGCGACCAGCGCGCGACTGTCGGGGGTGAACGATGCACCCGGGAGGTAGTCTCGCGTGGGCGAGCCTTCCATGTTGTCGCGATCGACCGCGCCCACGAGTATGCGCTCGTCGCCCGAGGCGAGCTCCACGAGCTTGAGTGCGGTGACGCCATCGCGGCGGGTGCCGTACACCAGCCACTTGCCGTCGGGGCTGAGCGTGGGGCGCATCGCGCTGCCGGGCATGCTGGCCCGCGTGATCGTGCGCCCGGTCTCGCGGTCGTACACGGCCACCTGGAAGATCGGGAGCTGCAGGTTGTACCCGAACCCGCCGCGCTTCACGCCCACGTAGACGTACCGCGGGTCGGGGCCGAACGCAGCGCCCAGGTAGTTGTCGAGCGCTGCGGCAGCCCCCGCCTGCGGCGCCGACGAGCCGCCTGTCCCCCCGGACCCGGCGAGC
>JACMLI010000410.1 GCA_014379705.1 Gemmatimonadaceae bacterium | reverse complement strand
GGCCTCGCCCAGCACCTGCGCCGCGTTGGCGTCACCGAGCCGCGCGCGCGTGAGCGCCGCCATGCCGCGATAAGTGAACCGGTCCGGGAACTCGCGCGTGAGTGTCGCAAACACGGTGTCGGCGTCGGCGTAGCGCGCGAGGCTGTAGTACGCGCTGCCGAGCCAGTACCGGTGCTCGCGACGCCCGGGTTCGGCGCGGAGCTGCGCGAGGAGCCAGTCCGTGGCACGCGCGAGGTAGGGCTCCCCGGCGGCCATGCCTTCGTGCACGCTCAGTTCCTCGCCCGTGGTGACGAGTGCCGCACCGTGCGACCAGTATGTGCCCTCGGGGAGTGCCGCGGTCGCTGCGAGGAGTGAGTCGAGGGGCGGGCGACGCCCTAACGCCGCGAGCGCACGCGCCTCGAGCACCCACGGCAGTCGCGCGTCGGGAAAGCGCTGTCGCATGGCGCGCACGGCCTCGAGTTCCTTGTCGTGCGCCCGCGTGAGGTGGCGGCCGTGCGCAAGCTGCGACCAGTACGACTGCCACCCCTTCATCAACCCGCGATCCGGATCGAGTCCCTCGAGCACCGTGAGCCCTTCGGCCGGACGATCCATCGCAATGAGGTCGCGACCAACGCTGTAGGCGACGCGGGAGTCAGGGGCGATGCTGAGGGCGCGACGCCCGGCGGCGATGGCGCGGGCACCGTCGCTCGCGAGGAGCGCGTCGAGGTACTCGACCTGCAGCTGGTCGTACGGGCTCAGGCGATCGCGATGCGTGGCCAGCGTGCGCACGAGGGTGTCGACCCACGCGAACTCGTCCCGATTCCAGTGCGCCATCGCGGCGTAGATCAGCGGCACGAGAAAGTTGGAGTCCGCGGCCCATGCCTGACGAAACTCGGCGGCGGCCGGGGCATAATCCTGCGCGTTGTACAGCGCGAGGCCGCGATCGAAGGCGCGATAGGCGTTGAACGTGGGCGGGCGCGTCGCGAGCCCCGGGAGGCTGGTGGCGCGTTCGTCGTACTGTACGGCGACGAACCCCTTGAGGCGTTCACGCATCTCGCGGATCGCATGCTCCAGCGAGTCGCGCGGCACGCTGATGGGCTCGAGCGATCCCTTGAGCACGCGACGACTGCCGTCGGTCACTTCGAGGGTGAAGCTCACGCGATCGCCGGAGAGGTAGTACGAACCGGTGACGATCGTGCCGACGCGGAGCGCCCCGGCGAGGGACTCGGGGGAGGGCACCGTGCCATTCGCCCCGAGTTGATCGCTCGCCATGCGCACGGTCGGCCAGGGGACCACGTTCACGAGCGCGGTCTCGTGCAGTCCCTGCGTGAGCCAGTCGCTCGCCATGCGTCCCCAGATGGCGAGCGTCGTGTCCCCCGTTTCGTTGCGCAGCGGGGCGACGGCGATCGGCATCGAGAGCCCGTCCTCCCCACCCGCCGGCCGGTTCATGCTCCAAATGCCGAATGCAGCGGCCGCGGCGACGGCAACCCCTGCCACCACCTGCCATGTGCGCCGCGCGGGCATCGGCGAGGCCACCGGGCCTTCCACGGGCGTGCCGGTGCCGGTCACTCCGGCGAGGCGCGCGACCACCTCGTCGGCCGACGCAGGACGGCGTGACGGCTCGGGGTCGAGGCACTGCCTGACGAGTGCCATCGCGGCTGTCGGGAGGGGCGGCCAGTTCTCCGCCGTCACGTCGAGCGGGCCAGCGCCCGTGAGCATCTCGCGGGTGATCACCCCCCACGCAAAAATGTCGGTGGCCGCGTCGACCGGTCGCCCCGCGGCCTGCTCGGGGCTCATGTACCCCATCGTGCCGACCACCACGCCTTCGAGCGTGAGCCGCGAATCGATCGCGTTATCGCGCACGGCGATGCCGAAGTCGAGCAGGTAGGCGTGATCGCCGGCGCAGAGCACGTTCTCGGGCTTGAGGTCGCGATGCACGATCCCGGCGGCGTGCACCGCGCGCAGGGCGTCGGCGATGTCGCCAGCAAGAGCCAGGGCCTCGGGGGCCGGGATGCGCGACGTGCGGGCGAGGCGATCGCGCAGCGTCTCCCCCTCGAGGTGCGGCATCACGTAGTACAGCAGCCCATCCACTTCACCCGAATCGATCAGGGGAAGGATGTGCGGATGGCTGAGCTGCGCGGCGATGCGCACCTCGCCGAGGAAGCGGCCGACGCCGACCTGTGCGGCCACCTCGGGGTGCAGGACCTTGAGCACCACGGTGCGGTCGTGCTTGTGCTCGCGCGCAAGAAAGACCGTTGCACTGCCGCCGCGACCGAGCACGTCGCGGATGTCGTACCGGTCGGCAAGGGCCTGCGCGAGGTGGGCATGCACGCCAAGGCCCGCACTTGCCGGCGTACGATCGAGCACGCCCGTCACGCGATGGTGCGCGGCGAGCATGCCGAGGACTTCATCACGAGTGGCGCCGTCGGTCGCGTGATCGACGACCCACGCCCTCCGCTCGGCGACGGGCTGGTCGAGCGCGGCGTCGAACAACGCCTCGACGCGCGTCCAGTGCGCGTCGCCGCCGGTGGTCATTGATTCGACATCGGGTAGAGCTCCTTGTACAACCACGCGCGGGCCGTGGCCCAGTCGCGCTGCACGGTGCGCGCCGTGATCCCAAGGACCTCCGCCGTCTCCTCTTCCGACAGACCCGCGAAGAACCGCAGCTCCACGACGCGTGGCAGGCGCGGATTCCGGGCGCCGAGGCGCGTCAGGGCATCGTCGAGCGCGACCATTTCGCTGAGGTCGACGTCGAGGCCGACATCGGCGTTCGTGATCCGGACGTGGGCGACGTTGCTGCCGCGCTTGGACGACGCGCGGCGTCGCGCGTGATCCACGAGCACCTGGCGCATCGCGCGCGCGGCAATGGCGACGAAGTGCTGCCGGTCGGTCGCGTTGGGGAGCTGGCCGACGAGCTTGAGGTAGCCCTCATGCACGAGGTCCGTCGGCTGCAGCGTGTGCTCGGGCCGCTCGCGTCGCAGGAGCGCTTCGGCGGCCCGCCGCAGGTCGTCGTAGACCAGGGGCAGCAGCTCGGCCTCGGCCGCGCTGTCACCGCCCTGCAGTCGGGCCAGGAGCGCTGTCACGACCCCGCGTTCGGGGGAGGGACTGCCGCTGGGGAGTGGCGACGGGCTTGGCATGTCGGGATCGGCAGGCGGTCGCCGCAATATAGCTCGCAGGGTCAGGGCGACGCGCTGTCGCCCCGGGCCCGGCGCGGAGGTGCGGCGCACAAGGCGTCGCACCCGCAAGATGCACCCTTGGAGGACAACATGCACCCATATATGCCGTGGGCGAAACTCGCCCTCGCCGCCGCCCTGGCCGCGGCCCCCGCGTTGCACGCCCAGCAACCCCGCGCTGAACAACCCGTCGCCGGTGACGTGCGCCTGTACACCACCCTGGGCTCGCACCACTACGCCATTACCACCACCAACCCCAAGGCCCAGCAGTACTTCGACCAGGGCCTTCGCCTCGTCTGGGCCTTCAACCACGCCGAGGCCATTCGATCATTTGCCGCCGCGGAGCGGGCGGATTCCACCTGCGCGATGTGTGCGTGGGGAACTGCATTTGCCCTCGGGCCGCACATCAATGCCGGTATGGACTCCGTTGATGGTGACGCCGCGTGGAAGGCCATCCAGCGCGCCAGGCGCCACATGTCGCGGGTGTCACCGCGAGAGCGCGCGCTCGTGCTGGCGGTGGAACAGCGGTATGCGAAGGTGCCGCCCGTCAATCGCGTTCGCCTGGACTCGGCGTGGGCCCGCGCGATCGGTGACGTCGCCGACCGAAATCGCGACGACCTCGAGGCGCAGGTGCTGCATGCCGACGCCCTCATGAACCTCTCGCCATGGAACTACTGGGACGCCTCGGGAGCTGCGCGCCCCGGAACCGCAGTGCTGCTCGCGCGGCTCGAACGCGTGCTCAGGCTGGATCCCGGCCATCCGGGCGCGTGTCACCTGTTCATCCACGCGCTCGAGGCGCGGGATCCGGCGCGTGCGTTGCCATGTGCGGAGCGCCTGGCCACGGCGATGCCTGGCGCCGGACACCTGGTGCACATGCCCGGGCACATCTACATCCGGGTGGGTCGTTATGCGGATGCGATCCGCGTGAACGAACACGCGGTGCACGCCGATGCGGAGCTCTTCGAGGGTCCCGGCGTCGCGCGTCGCGGGTTGTACCTGAACGGCTATCATCCGCACAACTTCCACTTTCTCTCGTTTGCCGCGTCGATGGCGGGCATGAGCCGTCTTGCGATCGACAATGCGCGTGAGACATCGCGTCGCCTGGGCCCGGAGGCCGTGAAGGATGCGCCGTGGGTGGAGTCGGTGACGCCGATCCTGCCGGTGACGCTGGTGACCTTCGGCAAGTGGCGCGAGATCCTGGCCGCCCCGGCCCCGTCGACCGAGTCGACGTTCCAGGTCGGGATGACGTGGTATGCGCGGGGGGTGGCGCATGCTGCCCTCGGTGAAGAAGCGGCGGCGCGCCGCGACCTGGCGCGCGTGCGCGAGGCGGCGGCAGCGTACACCGCTGGCGACAATGGCACGGCGTTGCGTATTGCGGTGCAGGCCCTCGAGGGAGAGATCGCGCTCCGGTGCGGTGAGGCCGAAGCGGCGATCCCGCACTTCAGGGAAGCGGCGCGTCTCGAGGATGGGCTCACGTACAACGAGCCGCCGACGTGGTACTACCCGATCCGGCATTCGTTAGGCGTCGCCCTCCTTGCTGCGAAACGCCCTGTGGAGGCCGAGCGCATCTATCGCGAAGACCTCAAGCGCTTCCCGGGCAACGGGTGGTCGCTCCTCGGGCTCACCCAGAGCCTCGAGCGCCAGGGGCGCGAGGCCGAGGCTCGCAAGGTGCGCGCCGAGTTCAAGCGCGCGTGGAAGGATGCCGATGTGATCCTCCCGGCATCACGCTTCTGAGAGGCGCTCACGGGTACCCCGGGTCGGCGAGAGTCGGCCCGGGGTACTTGCGTTTACTGGGCGAGGAAGCACTGAGTGCTAATGGCGCCGTGGATCTTTAGGCGGTAACGCAAGTCAACGACACCGGGCTCCGGCCTTCGCCGGAGCGACGGTGTTGTGCGGGTCCCCGGCCTGCGCCCGGCGACAGAGGTGCTAATCGTCGCCCCGGCGAAAGGAACGTCGCCCCGGCGAAGGCCGGGGCCCCGTGTCGTTTACGGGATCCCCTGGCCGATCGGGCGTCCAGCGGGGAACGCGCACGAGGCCGCGGAATGGCGCTCCTTCGCCATCCCGCGGCCCCTTTTCTCCGTGCCTAACGTCCGGCAGCGAGGACGCGACGCTCCTGTGCCCGGAATGCCTCGAGCAGTTCGGGAGCGAGGTGGATATCGGCATGGTCACCGCGCGGCAGGACGACAAGCTGCTTGCCGGGCCAGTGCCGGACGAGGAAACGAGCGCCCTTTGCCCGCGGATCCGTCTCGCTCACGACCGACGTCGCCGGAATGCGTGACTGGTCGATCGCGAGGGAGTCGAGTTGCAACGGCATGAAGCCGCGAATCGATGCCACCAGGGACCCGCTGTCATTCTGTGCGACCAGGGATGGCAGGATGGCGGTGATCATCGAGTCCGGCCATGTGGGCAGGATCCATTTGAAGAACGGCGCCAGCCCTTCGCCGTTCGCCAGGCGCTCGGCATACGCCATCACGCTTCGCGTCTCGGCGGAGTCCTGGAAGAACGCGCCGGCCGCAAAGGTCACGGTGCGGACGCGCGCCGGATATCGCACGGCGACATTCGCGGAGATGATCCCACCCATCGAGTACCCGATGAGGTGGGCATCCGGGAGGTTGAGGTGATCGAGCAGGCGGACGACATCGTCGACCATCTGCTGGCCATAGAACCCCGGATCGCCGGACTTGCTGCTCTCCCCGAAGCCACGGAGGTCCGGGACGATGACGCGATGGTCGCGGGCCAGCGAATCGGCCGGACCGTTCCACATCGCGAGGTTGTCGGTGTATCCGTGGAGCAGTACCACCGGCGGCCCTTCGCCGATTTCGCGGTATCGCAGGCGCAGGTCGCCGACGGTGACCCATTGGTCCGACGCGGTGGCCAGGGTGAGCGTGGTTTGAGCGGGTGTCGCGGTCGCTGCGCTGGTGCGCTGCGGCGACGGGTTGCACGCGACGGCCAGCAAGAGAGCCGGCGGGAGCGCGCGCAAGTGTGTGAGTGCCATGACAAACTCCATCTATGAGTTCAGCGTCCTCACGGGAATCGCGGGGCGCATGATGTCCTGCGTACGCCCAAGCACTTGCACGACAAAGGGGCGAAGGATCGATCCTTCGCCCCTTCGTTCGGGTGGTCAGACAAGGTGGTCAAACCATTGCACCCTCCTTCGGACTGGCACCGGTCGTCGGCGCCTTCCCGGGTTCGGGATCAACCAGCACGGTCTCGGTGGTGAAGTGGACGAGACTCTTCCACTGCGCCAGGCTGCCCGGGTCGCGCAAGAGCGGCGTCACGATCGTGTCGATCTGCGCGATGAGCCTGCGGGCGCGCCGATTCGGCGTCCACCCGTGCCGTGGCCGCGACACGGCGCCCGAGCTGGTTCGCCTGCTCCTCGAGCGCCGTGCGCAGCGCGCTCACCATCTGGTGCAGGCGTTCCACGAAGTCGTCACCGAGGCCGGCCTCGATGAATGCCACCTTGCGACCCTCGGCCCGCTCCGCCATCCCAATGGCGGCGGCGATCAGGTGGTCGTTCGACCGCCTCGACGGCATGCGGAACCCGGCGAGGTCGGACGACGCCCTGGGATAGAGCACCAGCGCCGTGCGTGCGATCGGGCGCAGGCATTCCGTCCGTAGGGCGGTGAAACGTTCCCGCACGTCGGTGTCGACGGGGCCGAACTGGCCCGCCGTGGCGTTGTCGACGTGGAACTCGTTCACGCGACGCAACACCTTGATACTCTGCGTAGTCGTCCTACGCATATGGGTACCTCTCCTTCGGCGGTGACCTTCGCGATGCCCCGCGCCACCAGGGTATCGCCCCGGGCGATGCGGAAGTGCAGCGCCTCGTTAGGGGGCAGGTGCGGATCGCGGAGGTATCGCGAGGCCCAACGAGGGTCTCGATGAGGATCGCCGAGATGTCAGTGAGGGCCGCCGAGGCGCCAGCCGGATCAGGGGAGGCGAGGGGAGGCGTGCCCCACGTCGGCCAGGCAGAAGAAACGTTGGCGGGACACGGCACGGGGACGTGTACCGCGCCATTCAAACAGACTACCTCGGAGCTTTTCCGCCTGTCGTGTCAGTGTTCCTCACGGAACTCTGATCGAGCAACGCTCTGACGAGACCACGAGCGCGAACTCGCCAGCTGCCCAGGCCACGAGCTCCGTGAAGCCTCCAGGCCGCTGGTGCGTCTCCCTGAGGGCATCGCCAATGCGCTTCACCTGACGACTGCGAAGAGACTGAGCAGCGCGGCACGGGTCGCCGCTACATGCGAGCTCGTGAGAGCGACAACGATGTTACGGGCAACTAGTGTCGCGTAACAGTGGTTCGCAACATAACTCAGCGGAGTGAGCCTGGAGGGTCCGTTGGGCAAACCCAGGCATCGGCACTCCTCCGTTGCCTTCTCATACGGTAGGCGCCGGCGAAACGTTGCAGATACTTCTGTTACAGGATACTAGTCTGGTGGTCCGTTCTCCTGACCACCGTCGCGCGATGGAAAGCCGATGCTGGCGTACACGACATCGGACGGAACACTGAGGTCGACCTCGGTGCCCGCCCCCCGATGGCTGCGTACCTGGCATTGGGCACCGATTCTCTCGGCCCGCTCGCGCATGCCCGTCAGCCCCCAGTGGCCAACTCGTCCCCCCTCATTCAGCACCGGAGCCTCGATCCCGGTGCCATCATCGCGAATGCGAACGCGGAGGAGAGATTCGCTGAACACGATCTCGACCTCGATGCGCCGCGCGAAGGCGTGTCGAAATGCGTTGCGGACCGCCTCTCGAACGAACTGATAGATGTCCTCACGAAGTATCGGCTGCACCTCTCGAGGCTCGCCCCGCGTCTGGACGGTGAACGACGGCCTGAGAGCAGGATCGCCCTGGATGCCCTGGCCCAGCTCCTGGCCGATCACCCGGATCGCGTTGGCCAGATCGTTGCCGATCACACTGGCCACACGCAGACCTTGCACGGCATCACGACCCTCGGCGATGGCCCGCTCGGCGATGGACAACGCTCGCTGCAGCACGACCTTCGCTTCGGCGGCGCGGTGGGGTAGAAGAAAATCGACGGCTTGGTAGCAGAGCATCATCCCCTGAATGCTCTGGAGCAGCGTATCGTGCAGATCCTGTGCGATCCGCGTGCGCTCGCTCGCTCGTTCGTCCATGCGCAACCGTTCGACCCGCAGCAGCTCAGCTTCCGCACTCTTGCGTCGTGTCACATCGCTGCTCGTTCCCACGAGCGTGGCGACGTAGCCCCGATCGTCAAGGACCGGCTTTGCCACGGTCTGGATGTGCTTGAGCGACCCGTCAGGCATGAGGAGGCGGTGCTCGAAGTCGACGTTCGTCTTGTCGCGTATCCCCTGGTGACACGCAAGGGCGAATAGCTCCCTGTCGTCCGGGTGCACCCGTTCGCCGGCTACTTCACAGGGGGAACGCGTCACGAGCGCCGAGTCGAGCTCCCAGATCCGTGAGAGCTCGGTCGACCAGTGAACGAACATCTTGCGTTCCACGTGATACGCCCAACTGCCCGAGTGACTCAGGCTCTGGGCCTGCACGAGGAAGGCCTCGGACTGACGCAGCAGTTCCTCGGCGGCTCGGCGGTCGTCGATGTCGGTATGCGTGCCATACCATGTCGTGATGTTTCCACTCGTGTCCCGAAACGGCGCAACGCGGATCAGGAACCAGCGATGCGCTCCATCCGCGCCGCGCAAGCGTGCCTCGGTCTCTGCGGCCTGTCCGGCGGCGAAGGCGCGCTCGCGGTGAGCGGTCAGACGCGCCCAATCATCGGGATGAAACGCCGACAGCCATCCCGATTCTGTGAGGTCAGCTTCCGAAAGGCCGAGGTAGTCGAGGCACATGCGGTTGAAGAACTCCCCGGAGCCATCTGCTCGGGTACTCCACGCCATCGTCGGAATCCGATCGATGACGTCGCGAACATGATGCTCGGTGAGGCCCGACGACTGGCCTGGCACGGGAGACTTGTGCACTAGCGATTGATCATCGCCTTTCGGAATGGCATCTCCGGGCGCCATCGCTGAGTCCGTTATGTCGCCATCTCTTGGCAGGCGCACTGGTCGTGCCGGAAGAACGGTGGCGAATAGATGCTCGAAGATCCCGGGCGATTCGACCGTGATGGATGCAGCCGCGGGCCGCGTGGGACGTGCGATGCAAGGTAATGTCCGGCGTAAGATCATGCGAACGGCGTATGTCCCCATTACTCGCAGACAGCGATAGTTACGCATGCACGGCTTCGCCACAGGGACGGACGCAGGATCATCCCAACTCCATCGGTCGATCCGCATCATGATTGTCGATGACCATCCCATCTACCGGGATGGGCTGCGGTCGCTGCTGTCGGTGCACGATGACCTGGAACTCGTTGCGGAAGCGAGCGACGGAGGGGCTGCCGTAGCGCTGTTCCGCACGCACCGGCCCGACGTCACGCTCATGGACCTGAGCATGCCGGAGCTGGGAGGCGTCGATGCGATCGACATTATCACGACCGAGTTTTCCAGTGCGCGGATCATCGCCCTGACGACGTACGAGGGCGACGCCGACATCCGCAGGGCGCTCGAGGCGGGAGCGAGAGGCTACTTGCTCAAGAGTGCGGTGCGACAGCAACTCACCGACGCCATCCATCTCGTGCACCGGGGCGGCCAGGCACTCCCAGCCGAGGTGGCGAAGCGGCTTGGCCAGTTCACCGCGCACGCCGAGCTGACGGCGCGTGAGCTCGAGGTACTGCAGCTGCTCGCGAAGGGCTATCGGAACCGGATGGTGGCCGAGGCGATCGGCCGCACCGAAGCCACGGTCAAGGTGCACGTGCTGCACATCCTCCAGAAGCTCGGCGCAGACGACCGCACGGAGGCCGTCACCGTGGCGCTCCAACGAGGCATCATTCATCTCGCCTGATCGCTCCCCCCACGTGGTGAGCGCGCCATGTGATGTTGACGCATTGGTGCTGAAGATACGCCTTTCGGTGAATGTCGACGCCGAGGCGCTCCGATACCATCAGGAGTACAGCATCAGCGTTCCCGATCCCAGCCAGACCGGAGCATCTCGTGCCGATGCGACCCCGTGTCTCTCGGGCACCTTCATCGCCGGTTCTGCCTGACAGCCACCATGCTGCTGCCGGCCACGGCGACGGCATCCCAAACGCTGGCAATCCAACGAAAGGACCACACGATGACGACAGCAGCGCCCGCAGCAAACAGGAAGGAACAGTCGATGCCGGCGGCGCTCTCGTCGACGCTCCTGACCACAGACACGTCGCTGGTCATGCTTCTCGACTATCAGAAGCACGTCATCGACGGGATCCACTCGACCGACCACGAGCTCATCGAGCTCAATGGCCGCGCCCTCGCCCGGGCCAGCACGGCATTCAAAGTACCCGTCATCCTGAGCACCATCGGCGTAAAGCTGCGCGGTGACAAACCCACGGTGTCGTCTCTGCGTGCAGATCTGGCCGAGGAGCCCGAGTACGACCGCAATACGATGAATGCCTGGGAGGACAAGGCAGTGCGGGATGCAGTGACCCGCTCAGGTCGGCGCCGCCTCATCTTCGCGGGCCTCTGGACCGAGGTCTGTCTGCTCTACCCGGTGCTTCACGCACAGCGGGATGGCTTCGAGACCTACTTCGTGTCCGACGCCGTGGGCGGGAGCACGGCCATGGCACACGACACCGCGATCCAGCGCATGATCCAGGCGGGTAGCCAACCCATCACGGTGAACGCGCTGCTGACCGAATGGATCCGCGACTGGGGGACGTTTCCGTACGCGAAGGAATTTGCGACCCACATGGAGTGGTACGCGCCCGAGATCGAGCGGGTCAGGAAGCGGCTGCGAGCCAAGCCATACGAGGTGGAAGTCGCCTAGGGAGTGCCGCGGCAGCAGACGCACACACCACACGACCTTGTAGGTCAACCTCATGCCGAAAGCGTATTGGATCGCGAACAGCGACGTCACGGACATGGCCGGCCTGTATCGCTACCGCGAGGCCAATCGGGACACCATGAATCGCTACGGCGCCAAGTTCATCGTGATGCATGGGCGAGAGCGAGTCGTCGAAGGCGTCTCGCGGTCCAAGCAGACCGTGGTCGAGTTTCCCACCTACGAGGCCGCGCTCGCGTGCTATGACGATCCCACGTACCACGAAGCCGCCAAGATTCGTCACGCGATCGCCGCTGGCGACATGGTGATCGTCGAGGGCTACGACGGCACGCAGGACTTCTGACGCGAACCGCGGCGAGCATTCCGTCCGTACATCTTCAACGCAGGAGCTTCATCATGTCGTCGGCATCGCAGCACCAGGGCCGAATCACCCCATCCGACACCGCCATCGTCCTCGTCGATCATCAGCCGGGCGTACTGGCGATGGTCGGCAGCCTACCAGCGAGTGCCGTCACCGCGAACGCCGGAATGCTCGCTCGTCTCGGTGAGGAGATGGGCATTCCGCTCGTGATCACGAGCACGAGGGAGACACTGGAGTTCCTCGGCACCAACCTCGACTCGATCAGCGAGGCAGCACCCGTGGCGTACGCGAGGCGCGTGCGCCGCGCCGGATCGCTCAACGCCTTCGACGATCCCGCGTTCGTCGACGCGGTCAGGAACACACAGCGGAAGAAGCTCGTCATCGCAGGCCTGCTCACAGATGTGTGCCTGTTCCACAGCGTCCGGTCCGGGCTCGACGCGGGATACGAAGTCCACGTCGTGGCCGACGCCAGCGGAACGACGACGGCGCTCGGCGACTTGGTCACGTATGACCGACTGCGCGAACTCGGCGCCGTCGTCACGACGACGTACGGGACGATATTCGAGCTGTATCCGGATCTATCGTCCGAGGAGGGTCAGCGGGCGGAGGGCGTCGCGACGAGAGCGCTCGTGCCGGCGTAGCACGGCTCGACCGTCGCTGATTCCATCGAGTCACCGGATTTCACGAGACAAGGAGAGCAGCATGTCGAGCAACGCGCAGCGCATCATCGCCGTCATCGGGGCAACGGGACAGCAGGGGGGTAGCGTGGTTCGCGCCGTTCAGGCCCGAGGCGAGTTCCGCGTACGAGCACTGACGCGCAATCCCGCCGCGCATGAGGGACTCGCCGATGAGGTCGCCGAAGCGGATCTGGACCGGCCGGCGACGCTTCGAGCGGCGTTCGATGGAGCCTACGGCGTATTCGTCGTGACCAACTTCTGGGAGGCGGGCGGCGATGATGAGATCACGCAGGCCACGGCGGCGATTCGGGCGGCCAAGGATGCGGGCGTTCGTCATTTCGTGTGGTCGACGCTGCCCAATGTCGAGGCGATCAGCGGTGGCCGATTCACCGTCCCCCACTTCACGAACAAAGCTGCCGTGGACGCTCTGGTCGGGGCGGCGGCGTTCGAGCATTACACCTTCGTGATCGCGCCGTTCTTCTACCAGAACCTGCTCGGCAACATGGCGCCGCAGAAGCAGCGGGACGGGTCAATCGGGTGGACGCTGCCGATCGACCCCGATGTGCGCGGGATCCACATGGGTGACATCACGGAGCTCGGCAACATCGTGGCGGGCGCGTTCGCGCAGCCAGACCTCGTCGGCCACGGCGAGTATCTCCCCCTCGTCGGCGACCTGTTGAGCTTCAACGACATCGTCGCTACGCTCAACAACCAGGGACACGACTACGCGTTCAACCGCGTGCCGGCGAGTGTCTTCGCCACCTTCTTCCCCGGGGCCGGCGAGCTGGCCGAGATGTTCGGGTACTTCGAACAGCACACGTACCTGGGCGCGCCTTCGGAGGACCGGATCGCGTCGGCGAACAGGGTGGCGGGAAAGGCCGCCACGCCATTCGCGAGCTGGGCACGCACCAACATGGCGGCGACGTCGCGCCCGGAACTGTCGTAGCCTGATTGGCGGTGACCCGCTCGGACTTGGCGGGCAACAGCGTCAGCACCCCAAGGGAGTCTGAGATGGCGAAGGGATATTGGATCGTGCAGAGCGACATCAACGACATGGAGCAGCACCAGGAGTACGTCAGGGCCAACCGGGCCGTCCTCGGCCGCTACGGCGCGCGGTTCCTCGTCCGATGGGGCACGCAGAGCATCGAGGAAGGAACCGCGCGAGCGCGACAGGTCGTCATCGAGTTTCCGGACTTCGCCGCGGCGACATCGTGCTATCGCGACCCCGAGTATGCAGCGGCGCACGCACTGCGCATCGGTGCCGCGGAGGGTGACGTCGTCATCGTCGAGGGCTACGATGGTCCGCAACCGGTGTTGCTCGCCGAGCCAGGGCCGGGAGCGGGCTTGTGACGATCGAGATCGGTGTCGACAGCTTCGCCGCGCTCATGCCAGACCCGCGGACCAAGCGCGTGCCGTCGCCGACGGAACGGATGACGAACCTGCTCGAGGAGATCGAAGCAGCTGATCGGGCCGGCCTGGACGCCTTCGGCGTCGGTGAGCACCACCGCGCCGATTTCATCGATTCGGCTCCACCCGTCATTCTCGCCGCCGGTGCGGCACGAACGAAGAACATTCGCCTTCACAGCGCCGTGACGGTGCTGAGCGCCGCCGATCCGGTGCGCGTGTTCCAGGAGTTCGCCACGCTGGATCTGATCTCCGGAGGGCGCGCCGAGATCGTCGCCGGACGCGGATCGTTCATCGACGCGTTTCCGCTGTTCGGCCTCGATCTGCACCACTACGACTCGCTCTTCGCCGAGAAGCTGAACTTGCTGCTCGAGCTCAACATGAAGAACCCGATGCACTGGAGCGGCCGCTTCCGTCCGCCGCTCACGGGTCAGGGCGTCTTTCCGCGGCCGGCTCAGGAACAGCTACCCGTCTGGTTGGGCGCTGGGGGTACGCCGGAGTCGTTCGTGCGCGCGGGCACGCTCGGCCTTCCGCTTATGGTCGCGATTATCGGCGGCACGTTCGAGCGATTCCGTCCGCTCCTAGATCTGTACCGCGAAGCGGGACGCAACGCCGGACATGCGCCGGAGCGGCTTCGCGTCGGAATCCACGCCATGGGGTTCGTGGCCGAGACGAGCGGCGAGGCACGGGATCGGCTCTATCCGGGGTGGGCGTACATGTTCACCGAGCTGGGGAAGGAGCGTGGGCGGATGGATGTCTCGCGCCGTCATTTCGACGCGCTCTGTGCGCCTGGTGGCGCCTTCCTCGTCGGCGACCCCGCGACCGTAGCGGAAAAGATTCTCGCGACGAGCGAATCGATGGGAGGTTTGTCTCGGGTCAGCTTCCAAATGAGCGCCGCGTCGGGCGATCATGAGGCAATGCTTCAATCGATTGAGCTGCTCGGTACGGACGTCGCTCCAAGCGTGCGTCGTGGTGTCCTAGAGGTCGCATGATGCGGATGTCACGCCAGAGCGCCGGCCGCGGAACGTCCGGGTAGAGCTGCAACTGGCATCCAACAAAGGCGCGCAGCCGCCTTCCACAAGGCTGCAAGTTGGCACTTCCAACCCAATGTTAGCTGCGGCACTTACGGCTGGTGCGGTGCAACGATCCATGCCTGGACCGCGGCGTTGATAGCCGGGTCGCGGTCTGCCAGCAACGCGATGAACGATGGGCTGCACGCGGGTTGCGAGAACCTCCTTCACCTTCCCCTGTCGGTGCCACTCGACCGCAATGGCGGCGAGCTGCGGACGGGAAGCGGGCCTACGGGAGCGACCGCTCACGTGCGACACGCCTCCCACGCTCATTCCATAGAGATTGGGCGCAGCAACTCGCCTGCCCTGACTCCACAAATCCTTATGATCAGGGGTGAGTACGATCTGCGTTGCGACGTCGCGGTCGACTGCAGCGTACTCCACCGCGCCCGCTTGGTGTGCAAGCCCCGCGTAGGCACTTGCTGTGAAGTACTCGCCAACGAGCGCCTTCCGGTTTCGCGACTCCGGGTATCCCACCATCAGGTGGAGCCAGGATCGCCGATGTCGTCCGGATGCACATCAAGACCTGCGATAGACAGTGCATCGACTGACCTCAAGCTATCACTGAGTACCACTGCGGCGACGTCAACGTGGTCGCTCGCGTCGCCCGCACGACCCTCAGCGTAGAATCGCGTCACCGGTCCGGTCGGCAACGCGCCGAGGTCGACGCCATGGTTCGCGAAACAGGTCCTTGCGTCCTCCGTGTGGAGCAAGCCGAACGCACGACCCAGCTCGTGAGACCAACCGTGCAGCACGCTGGGGAGGTTGTACGGCTCTTTGACATACCCGTTGTAGGCCTCATCCCAGAAGCCGCCCGTCATCTTGACGACGCGAGAGCTCCCGCCACCCGCGCCCGACGTGCCCTGGAGGATCGAGTACACGAGGTTCTGCGTCTGGAGGTAGCCGTCCCCGAGCTGGCTCTTGATCAGCGTTACGTTGTTGTTCCAGTCGACAGCCTGCGTGACGTCCAGCTGGGTGCCGACCTCAGTCGCGGGCGAGCATCGAAGGCGCGACCACTTTGACGTGAACCAGCTCTTGCGCCTTCTCGACGGAGAGCTCCGCGAGCGGCATGTAGTGGGCCACGCCCGCGCTATTCACCAGCATAGTCAACGGCTCGCGCGCGCATACATCAGCGACGGCGTGAACACCGCCGCCGGTCGACAAGTCAACCGCCATGATCTGCAGGCGAAGCTCCGGGTGAGCAGCGACGAATTCCTGGAGCCGGTCGTGCCGCCGGCCTACGAGGACGAGATCGTAACCGTCGTCGGCGAGCCGCTCAGCGAATGTCCTGCCGATGCCCGAGGGGGCCCCAGTGACGAGTGCGAGCTTGCCCATATCTTCGCGAGTGTTCGGGTCTGACGCATCTGCTGAGTGTTCAGACTAACGCGTACATGCAGAGTCGCAACGACTGGGAAAGCTGACGCCGAAGGAGTTCGGGCGAGCGAAGCGAGCACAAAATCTACTCGGCGGTCGGCTGCAACGCAGAACCTGCGGAGCGGCGCCTTCTGGACATCGTCAACCGCCCCAGGTGCTCCCTCGATCGTCGCGAGCATCACCCGCACAGTTCGCAACGATCCCAGAGCTGCTCGGCGAGTTCGACGCGCTCTTCGGGAGAGAGGTGGCTGAAGTCGAAGTCGGGGCGCCCATCGCTTCAATGTTGGCGGCTATGTGATTCCGGCTATCATTGTCAGATGATGACCGATCTGGCCTCGACGCTTCGAGCGCGCCTGGCGCTTGCGCACCCTGTTCCAGTGGCGTTCCGACGAGGCGACTTTAGAGAGGCCAGCGGGTTCCACCGAGAACGGATCGAGTACCGGGGCCTCGAAGGTGACGTCATCCCGGCTTTCCTGTTCATGCCGGAGCATCGCCAAGCGCTCGGTGGAGTGGTCGTCTTCCATCAGCACAACGGGGAGTTCCATTTCGGGAAGAGCGAGGTAGCCGGCGTGGTGGGCGACCGGTATCAAGCCTTCGGGCCGGCGCTCGCTCGGAGAGGTCTCGCAGTCCTGGCCCCCGATGCCATCACGTTCGAGGATCGACGGGGAGCGGTTCAGGGGGTCGAACCGGGAGATCGTGATTGGGTCCAGCACTACAACGCCATGGCCTACAGGTTGCTCGATGGCGACCTGCTGATGAGGAAGTGCCTGGACGACGCCCAACGGGCTCTGAGCGTCCTGCTCGACGCCGCTGAGGTAGACGAGCGGCTCGTGGGGGTGGCCGGACACTCGTATGGTGGGTACACGGCACTCTACCACGCGGCCGTTGATGCACGATGCAGGTTCGCATGCGTCAGCGGCGCCGTGTGTAGCTTCGCGACACGGCGTCGGGAAGACACCGGCATCACCCTGTTCGAGACTGTGCCCGGGCTCGCTCGCCAGATCGACACGCACGACGTCCTCTCAGCCATCGGACCTCGGCCGACGCTCGTCGTGTCGGGTACAGAAGACAAGTACTCACGGGATGCCGATCAAGTCGTGGCCAAGGTCGCCGGCGACTTCATTACCGAGCTGCGTGTCGATCGCGGCCACGCGCTCGATCAGGAGAGATTCGACGCGATCGTCGAGTGGCTCGTGGACCGCGTGGCCGATCCGTGAGAGAGGAACGCCTAACGCCTTAGTTCAGCGGCAAGCACACTATCATCATTGCGGCGAAGCCGCATCCGAAAAGTGCTTGTCAGCGGCAAGGTTCGTTAGGCCGTCGCACGCGGCATCCTCAGCGACGACGAAGAAGGCGCCGATCGCAGCGGCCGAGTAGGTGAATCGGCAGCGCCCTCCTTCAGGTCCTTGGCGGCACGGGGGTCACGGGCGTCGGCCCCGACGGCGCTGCGGGTGTCGGACGGAGCGAGACGGCGAAGGCAACGAGCGCGAGGATGCCAGTGGCCAGAAGAAGCCGAGAGAGGACAAGATCCCGCCGTTCGGTCATCCGCTGCGCGGCGATCTCGCTACGCCACTCCCTCGCGACCATCGAGGTGCTGAGTGTTCGCTCGCCGCCCTCCACCTGCGCAGCGAACGCGTCCCGGCTCTCATACGCAGCGCCGGAGCCCTGTCGCAGCACAACAGCCGCTAGCAGCAGGACGAGGGCGGCGGCAGCCAGCGCAAACCTGGGGAGCGAGTTGAGTAGACGCCGCATAGGTCTCCTCCATAAGGTAGTAGCAGCAGGTGCGGACGCACGCAGCGTTCCAGCGCAATTGGCTCCGGCGCGGCCTAACGCCCCAGCTCACCTGCAAGGCAACGCCCTGTCTGGTGCAGCGCACGTCATACGGCTGGCGCGCCGGCGGTGAGCGTCTGGTGCCGCGAATCCTCCAACGCCCGGACGAAATAGATCGCCGTCTCGCCGGGCGCCAGGTCGGGATCGTACAGCGACGTGTCCAGCCCGCACAGTTTAAAGCCATGTGCGCGATAGAAGGCGATGGCGGACACATTCACGTTCTGCGTTTCAACCCAGAGCGCCCGCAGGTTGCGCCGCTGGGCCTCACTCGCAAGCGCTTCCAGTAGCTGCGTGCCAACGCCCTTGCCACGCGACGCGCGATCCACGTACAGATGCGCGAGTGTGGCGCGGCGATTCCATTCGGTGATGGTCAGTGCACCGATGCCAACCAAGTGGCCAGCATGCTCCGCCACGATAGCGAACGCGGCGCTTGTCAACTCTGCCCAGTCGATCTGGTATCGGTTCTCAAGGGGTGGCGAGGAAGGACGCTCCACTAGCGCAAAGCCGTTTGGAAGCCGCTCAACCAGGTACATCGCGTGGCTGATGAACGAGAGGTCAAGCCGCTCCAGCGACACCTGATCAGACGGCAGGGCGAGTGGTCGCAGGGTGGCCATGGTCCACATCTATTGCCTTTCAACCGCCGCCGCCGGTTCACGCACAATCATTGTTGCTCCACTTCGATGTCTGTAGCCGCATAACGCCGCGTTCTGCTGCAGAGGCTCCAATATATCAGCTGTGAACTGAGCAGCGCGCAAGCGCTGCGCAGTTACACAGCGTACCTCACCGCCTTTGACTGCAGCAACGCTCGCTAGACAGCGTCCAGCGACGCAGCGCGAACGAACTCCGCAGAGTGTAAACGGACAATACGCGGCCGACATCGAATACATCGTTTCGAGATAAGCGCAAAAACGTTCTTCCTGCGTGCCGAAACGCTGCCAAGCTCTCGACGCTCAAACCAGCCGGCCCGCCACCCCAGACTCTCTCCCCTCAAAAGAATCTCAGCCAGGGCACTTGAAGTTCATAACTGAATGGTTACCATAACCATATGGTTATGTCCCCACGGTTATGACCCCCTCCCAACGCCTCGACGCTACCTTCGCCGCCTTGGCGGACCCCACGCGCCGCGCGATTCTCGCCCGGCTCGCCCTGGGGAACGCCTCGGTTGCGGAACTGACGCAACCCTTCGCCATGAGCCAGCCGGCGATCTCCAAGCACCTGAAGGTGCTGGAGCACGCCGGCCTCATCTCGACGGCGCAGGACGCACAGCGCCGCCCGCGCAAGATCGAAGGCGTGCGCCTCGGCGAAGCGACCGCCTGGCTCGAGGAATACCGGCAGTTCTGGGAGCGCCGTTACAGCGCCCTCGACGAACTGCTCGACGAGCTGCAGGCCAACCCTCCCAAATCAAAACGCAAGCGCCACTAGGAGAATTCAGCATGGCATCTGTTCAGAAGTTTCCCGTTACTGATGTTCGACGGCCCGGTCGAGGAAGCTGCGAAGTTCTACATCTCAGTCTTCCCGAACTCGGAGATCAAGTCGGCCATCCGATGTCGGCCAACCGCGTCGTGCAGGCCCTGTTCAAGATGAAGGAAATCGTCGCCGCCGATCTCGATCGCGCTGCGGCCGCCTAGTTCACACGAACACGAGACGAAAGGAACCTCCATGACCACCACCATCAACAACAAAGCCCAAGTTTCGCTGCCGAGCGACACCGAGGTGCGCGTCACGCGCGACTTCAAGGCGCCCCGCAGGCTGGTCTGGCAGGCGCATACCGAGCCGAAGCTTCTTCAGCGCTGGATAGGGGGCTATCCGGGCTGGTCGATGCCGGTGTGCGAAATGGATGTCCGCCCCGGCGGCAGATATCGCTGGCGCTGGCGCCAGGATGAGGACGGCAAGGAATTCGGCTTCCAGGGGGATTACCGCGAAGTCGATGCGCCTGGAAAAATGGTCCAAGCCGAATACTACGATCCCGGCAGCTTTGGCGGCGTGATGCCCACCAGCCCGACCATCACCCAAACAACTTTCACTGAGAAGAACGGCGTCACGACGCTGGTCACGCTGATAGCCTACGGTTCGAAGGAAGAGCGCGATGCGGCCATCTCCACCGGTATGACCGACGGCATGGAGACCAGTTACGAGCGCCTCGACAAGCTTGTCGCAGAACAGCAGGGAGGCTGAGGTGGCCTGACATCCCGAGATCACTCTTCCGCCCGACCGCGACATTCGCATCACGCGCTCGTTCGACGCCCCGCGCGACGTGGTGTGAGACGCGCACACCACGCCCGCGCTTGTGCGTCGCAGCGTGCAGGAGCTTCCAGAGGCGATTCCGTGGTCGAACGAGGCGCGACCATCGCGCCTTCGAGACCAGAGTAGCCGCACGTCGGAAAAGGTGACGTGCTTCGTGCGGAGAGACAGCGTGTCAGCATCCCGCCGGGTTTTCCGATCTCATGAGTGAGCCCCGACCTGCACACGGCGATCGGTGGTGTTCAATTCTCGAGGAGGAACCATCCGATGACACGACGAACGATGGGACTGGTGGCCGGCATGCTCGCACTGACGCTCGCGGCATGCGCCGGGGAGGCATCAGCGCCGGTGCTGGTCGACGCGCAGCGGGCGCACCTTGTGCAACGCACGGGGGATCTTGCGGCAAGCGTGACTGCTGCCGGGCGCATGTCGGATGAAGATCGCGTCTCGCTCGCGGCGCTTGCGCGCGATGTCGAAGACTGGCAGGCGCTGAATCGGCAGGGCGATGCCGGTGTCGTCCGAACCGGGGGTCTGCGCCCGGGGATCACCTTTGCCTCGCGGAACACCGGCGGCGGGGGCACCTGCGCTGGCGTGTGCGTGCCCGTGGTCGTCATGGGTGACCTGATCTGCTTCATCACGGGCTCGAACTGCATCGGCGGCCAGAAGAAGTGCCTCTACGACTGCTTCTTCAACCTTGACGCGTTGCCGGTGAGGAGAGTGTGATGTTGGTCGGGTAGTCGGGTAGTCGGGTAGTCGGGTCGTCGGGTGGGCGAATGGCGGATGGCGCCGGCGTCCGCAGTGTACCGCTCGTGGCACTACGGTTTATCGATCTTTCGGATCAGCCAGAACGTTCGACGCTCCGGTCCTGTGCGCGCGAGGCGCGAGGAAGTGGCCATCGTTCCTTGCGATACGGGGCGATGGCCGCGATGGAAGGCCTCAACCTCGGAGATGACGCACGGCTCATCCACTACGCGAACGTGCGATCCGCGGGCATACCAGAGCACGGGTTGCCGAGTCGTGCCCACGGCGGCGAGGGCGCGATCCACATCCTCCGTTGAACCCGACATCAGCACATCCTTGCCGCCACGCACCAGCACGAACCGCAGGGGCACACTGAACTCGGTCGCCGCGCCTGCGGCCCACATCACCGGCATGGACAAGGTCGTCGCCGCCACGAAGAGCAGTCCGGCGACGGCCGACCTCGACGCCGTGGTCCGCTGCGACGTGTCCGGGCCGCGGAGAATGCGATCGAGCCGCTGGCGCATGCTGCTTGCGGCCGACAGTCCGACGCCCGCCGGAGGCGCACCACGCAGGTAGTGCAGCAACAACTCGGCGTAGTCGGTGCGATGGTGTCCGGTGCTCAACACATCGTCGTCGCTGAGGCATTCGGCGAGATAGGACAACCGACGGTCGGCCCACCACGCGAACGGATTCCACCAGAAGATCGCCAGGTGCAACTTCGAGAGGAGCGTCCACCAGAAGTCTCCACGAGCGACATGGCCGCGCTCGTGCTGAAGCAGCGCTCGCACGGCGCGCAGGTGCAGCTCCGTCCAATTGCGCGGAAGGAGTATGACGTTGCCAATGGTGGCCGGCGCGGCGATCGTGTCGCTGCGACGGATCGACGGCCACCACGCATGGCCTGTGGTGGCTTCGGGGGGCAACGCCGTGACCGGGACCGCCTGTCGCGCTACACGCCAACTGCGCGCGCACTGCCGGATCAGCCTGACGACCAGGCCTGTCGCCACGCACGCCCAGAGCAGGTGCGCCCACGGCAAGCCAGGTGACGCTCGCTCTTCCTCGAGCAGCGCCTGCATGACCGGCGGTGTCTGCGCGACGAGGCGGTTGATCATCGATGGCGCCGTGGTGGGTGTCCATCCAAGCGCGAGGACACCACCGGCAACCAGCGACAGCACGAGCGCCAACCGCAGCGGCAGCCGCTCGAGTTCCGGGCGCCGGCGCAGCAGCAGGGTGACGAGGCCAACGGCGATCCAGATGGCCAGCTCCTGCAGCCCCACCACCATGCCTTCGTTCCTGCGTGCCGCCCTGCTGATGGCGGCCCTGCCCTCGGCCAGTCCTGCACAAGCGGCCGACGACCACAGCGCCGTGCGCCGCACTATCCAGCACTACTTCGACGGGTGGGCGACCGGCGACACCGTGCTCCTCGGACGCGCGATGCATGCGTCCTGCCACCTCAAGCGGTCCGTGGACGGCAAGTTCGTGGACATGACGCGGGAACAATACCTCGCGATCCAACGCCCGCACGCGCGGGATTCGACGCTCACTACGCGTGTCGCGTCGGTCGACATCGTCGGGCCGATCGCCAGTGCGCGCGCGCACATCAACATCGGGCAGAGCACCTTCGTGGACTACTTCAACCTCCTCAAGACCGATGAGGGGTGGTTCATCGTGGACAAGGTCTCGACGCGGGTGGACCGGATCCCCGATGCGCCCACCGATGTCGGCTCCAACCGTGCGGCCATGCCGGTGGAAGAGACCGTGCTGGACAGCTTGCGGCGACCCTGGAGCATGGCGTTCCTCAGTGAGACCGAAGCCCTCATTTCCGAGAAGGAAGGTGCGCTGCTTCGCGTGAACCTCGACACCCGCACGCGCACCCCTATTCGCGGGTTCCCGGCCGACCTCGCCGACAGCATGCCCTTCTTCCATCCGGGGGACAATTCCGGACGGTTCGACGTCGTGCTGGACCCCGACTTCTCCGGCAATCGCCTTTTGTACATGACGTACGTGGCCAGCAATGGCCGTGGTCGCACGCTGAAGTTGATCCGCGCTCGCCTGCGCGGCGACTCCCTGGTCGATATCCGACCCCTCTTCACCGCCGAGCCCTACTCGGCGGACCGTGTGCACTACGGGGGCGGCCTGGTGATCGGCAGCGATGGCCTGCTCTACCTCACGGTGGGCGGTCGGTTGTTCTCGGAAGCCGATGAGCCGGCACTGCCGATCTCCCAGGATATCCGTGATCGCCGAGGCAAGATCTATCGCTTCAACCGCGACGGCTCGATCCCTGCCGGCAATCCGACGTTCGGTACCGGAAGCGTGCCCGGTCTGTTCGCGCTGGGTATTCGCGCCAGCCAGGGGCTGGCGGTGCATCCGGTCACCAGGGAGATCTGGTTCAGTGAGCACGGGACCCATCAGGGCGATGAGCTCAACGTGTTGCAACCGGGGGCCAACTATGGGTGGCCTCTCCGGACGACCGGTCGCTATCGCGACACTGCGTTTGTCCCGCCAGCGGCGCAGGGTCCACTGACTGATCCGGCGTGGTCATGGCCGCATACCGTCGCGCCAACCGGTCCGGTGTTCTACACGGGCTCCGAGTTCCCGACGTGGCAGAACTCGTTTCTCGTGGGGGGCCTGTCGCGAGGCAGTCTGTGGCGGATGACCGTAAACGGGCATCGCGTGGTTGCCGCCGAAGAACTGTTGGTGGATCGCCGGCAACGCGTGCGAAAGGTCGTGCAGAGTCCCGGTGGCGCGCTGTATTTCCTCACGGACTACATGAACGGGCGACTGGTCCGGCTTCGCAACGCCCAGCGCTGACAACGACCACGCGGCGTCAGTGCGAGCGCCGCACGGGCCGGCCCGGATGCGCACCAGTACTGCGTGGCGTTCTCGTACGCCGCCTTGTCGATGATGGTCTCCGGATCGAACACGGTGATGTCGGCATCCGCTCAGGCGACATCACGTGCTGCTGACGGCTCACGGCCTGCCTAACGCCAGCCGAGCGCGGGTGCGACGTGACGGAGGATCGACTCGATGACATGAGCGTTGTAGTCGACGCCCAGCGTGTTGGGCACGGTCAGGAGGAGCGTATCGGCTTCCGCGATGGCCTCGTCCTGTCGCAGCTCCTCGATGAGGACACCTGGCTCGTCGGCGTACGACCGGCCGAACACCGCCCGCATGTTGTCGATGAAGCCGATGTGGTCGCTGCTCCTGTCCTGGCCGAAGTACATGCGGTCTCGATCGTCCATCAGCGCGAAGATGGAACGCGAGACCGACACGCGCGGCTCGCGCGCATGCCCTGCCTCCTGCCATGCCTTCCGGAAGAGACGGATCTGGCGCGCCTGCTGCACGTGAAACGGCTCGCCGGATTCGTCTTCCTTGAGCGTCGAGCTTTGCAGGTTCATGCCGTGCTGCGCGGCCCAGACCGCCGTCGCGTTCGACGCCGAGCCCCACCAGATGCGCTCACGCAAACCAGGTGAGTGAGGCTCCAGCCGCAGCAACCCAGGTGGGTTGGGGAACATCGGCTGCGGATTGGGCTTCGCAAAACCCTCTCCCTTCAACAGGTCGAGGAAGACCTCCGCGTGGCGACGACCCAGGTCCGCGTCGCTCTTGCCTTCCGGCGGCGTGTACCCGAAGTGACGCCACCCCTCGATCACCTGCTCCGGTGAGCCGCGGCTGATTCCGAGCTGCAGTCGGCCGTTGCTGATCAGGTCTGCCGCGCCCGCATTCTCGACCATGGAGAACGGATTCTCGTACCGCATGTCGATGACGCCCGTGCCGATCTCGATGCGCGTGGTTCGAGCGCCGACGGCGGCGAGCAGCGGAAAGGGCGATGCGAGCTGACGGGCGAAGTGGTGCACCCGGAAGTACGCGCCGTCCGCTCCGAGCTCCTCCGCGGCGACCGCGAGCTCGATCGACTGCTGCAGCACGTCGCGCGCCGATCTCACCGCCGAGTGCGGCGACGACATCCAATGTCCGAAGGACAGGAAGCCGATCTTCTTCAAGCGCTCAGCTCGAGGCGTTCGGCCGACATCGTGTGCGCGGGATCCTCGACGCTCATACGCAAACCTACTGCCAGTGAGGAGCTAGTGCCAAGGAAACGCGGCCTGCCGGCAGAAGAGCGCACCGAGGTGTTGTCACTCGCTCCTGAGCGCAGTCAACGGATCCACCCGCATCGCCCGACGCGTCGGCGCCAGGCCCGCGATCAACGCCACCAGCACGAGCAACCCCGAGACCGACGCCAGCGTCGCCGGATCGTTCGGCCCGACCTCGAACAGTGACGCCTGAAGCACCCGCGTAAGAGCCAGGGCACCGAAGAGTCCCAGCGCCAATCCCGGCATCACCAGCGACAACATCCGTCGCATGACGACGCCGACCACGTCGGTCGATTCCGCGCCCAAGGCCACCCGCACCCCCAACTCATGCGTGCGGGCGGCAACGTCGAAGGCGACCACGCCGTACGTCCCGACGGCCGCAAGCAGCAACGCGAGCGCCGCGAAGAGTGCCAGCAGCCGGCTCTCGAAGCGCGAATCCGCGATCGAGGCGGCGACCACATCGTCCATCGAGCGGATGTTGCGCGCCGGCACGAGCGGGTTCAGGTCGTGGAGGATCGCGCGGACGGACGGCGACAGATCCTGTGCGCTTCGCGTCGTGCGCACCGCGAACGTGACGTTGCTGATGAACCCGATGGTCTCCGTCTGCGCCAGCGGAAAGTACTGCGCGCCGTTGCGGCCCTGCGTCACGCCCTGCTGCACGACATCGTCGACGATGCCAACGACGGTGGTCCAGTCATCCTCACCGTCCCTCGTCAGGCGATGACCGATCGCGCCGAGTCCCTCGGGAGGCCAGAACTGGCGCGCGACCGACCGGGTCACGATCGTCACGGGCAGCGACGACGGGTTGTCCCGGTCATCGAAGTCGCGCCCGGCGAACAGCTGGATGCCCATTGTGGTGAAGTACCCGGGCGCAGTCACCAGTTTGGCGACGCGGTCTCCCTTCGGCACGCTGACGCCATCAATGTGCAGGTCGCCAGAAACAAGCGCGCGGCCGAGCGGCATCCAGTTCACCATCGACGCCGCCTCGACGCCAGGGACCCGCCGCAGGCGATCGACCACCTGCCCGTCGAATGAACGGACGTCCGCGGGCGTTGGGAACGTGGCGCGCGGCAGGCTCACCCCGAACGTCACCACCCCGCCCGGGCGAAAGCCGGGATCGACGTCGCGCATGCGCGTGAAACTCTTGAGCAGCAATCCGGCACCCGTGCACAACACGATCGCCAGCGCGAGTTGGGCGACGACGAACACGCGTCGTAGCCGATCGTGGCTGCCGACGATCGCGCGTCCACTGGTCGCGAGCGTCTCGCGCACGTCGCGGCGTGTGGTCGCGAGCGCCGGAACTAGTCCGCAGACCAGGCCAGCGACGAGCGAGACAGCGCATGCCGCGGCGAACACGCCCCAGTCCACCGTGACCTCCTCGCCACGCGGAATGCGGCCATCGGGCGCCGTCGCGATCAGCACCCCGACCCCCCACACCGACAGCACGAGCCCGGCCGCACCCCCGAGGAAGGACACGAGGACACTCTCCGTCACGAGCTGACGGACGATCCGCCCCCGTCCGGCGCCTAACGCCGCCCGTACGCCGATCTCGTGCCGTCGCGTCGACGCGCGGATGAGGAGCAAGTTGGCGACATTGGCGCACGCGATCAGCAGGACGAACGATACGGCGCCACTCAGGATCCACAGCGACGGTCGCGCCCTGGCCACCAGCAGGTCGACGAGCGGCCGGACGTCGGTGACCTGCGTGCCCGGCTTGTCATCCGCCGTTGATGGCAACGTGGCAAGCGTCGCTTGCAGTTCGCGTCGAGCGGCCTCGTGCGTGATGCCCGGAGCCAGGCGCGCGACGACGGGGCGCAGGACGAAGGTGTTCGGATCGGGACGCGTGGACAGTGGCGTCCACAGCGCCGCCCCCTGCGGCAGGTCGAAGGTCGGCGGCATCACGCCGATCACCGTGTACGCCTCCCCTTCGAGCATCATCGACGTACCGAGCACCGTTGCGTCGCCACCAAAGCGCGCCCGCCACAACGCATCGCTCAGCAGCACGACGTGATCGTTGCCGGAGTTCTCCTCCGACGCTGCAAACGTACGCCCAAGCGCAGCCGAAACGCCGAGGGTGCTCGTGAAGTTTGCCGAGGCCCGCGCCGTGGTGAGTCGCTCCGGATCACCGGAGCCGGTGATCGTCATCTGGCTCGGTGTGAACGTGGCGAGCGACGCGAACGCATGCGGTGGCGACGCGCGCAATTCAGCGAACGTGTGATCACTCAACGCCGACCCGCCGCTGCGCGAAAGCTCCGCGCGCAGGTGCGACAGGACGACGAGCCGGTCCGGTTCTTCGAATGGCAGCGGCTTGAGCAGCGCCCCGTTCACGACAGTGAACATCGCGGTGTTCGTGCCGATGCCGAGCGCAAAGGTCGCGACGGCGATCACGGTAAATGCCGGCGACCGACGCAGGCCACGCGCCGCATAGCGAGCATCGCGGGCGAACGCGTCCCACCACGCGCCTCCCCACATCTCGCGCGTCACCTCGGCGACATGGGTCGCGTTGCCGAATTCGCGAAGCGCATTGGCGCGCGCCTGCCCTGGCGTCTCCCCGCGAAGTATGCGCTGTTCCGTCGCCATCGCGAGGTGTGACTGAAGTTCCTCGGCCAGCTCCGCGTCACGCGTGTTGCGTCGCCATGGCCACCTCATGACTCACCCTCGGCGATGGGCGGGTTGAGGATGCCGGCGATCGCCTGCGTCATCCGTTCCCACTTCGTGCGCTCGGCGACGAGTCGCTTGCGGCCGCCCGCGGTGAGCCGGTAGACGCGCACGCGTTGCCCTTTCCCGGATCGATCCCACTTGGCGTCGATCAACCTGGCGCGCTCGAGGCGATGGAGCGCTGGATAGAGCGATCCCGTGTCCACCTGCAGCGTGTCGTTCGAATGTGCCCGGATCATCTGCGCGAGCCCGAAGCCGTGCTGCGGCCCCCACCGGAGTGTCTGGAGGACGATGAAGTCGAGCGTCCCCTGGAGCAGTTCGATGCGTGACTGTCCGCCGGGCATGGGCCACCGCGCGAAAGGTGTAGGCGCTCTACAGCAAAGGTGAAGAATGTCTACACCTTCCCGCGCCGGGCGTCAAGCGTCGTATCTGGTCTGTGTACTTCTCTCACGTGCTCCTCGCTCAAATCAACGAGCGGACGGACACCCTCACCCGTGGATGAGTGTGACCCATGTTGCCGGAATACGTTGTGACCTATGTCCCCGGTTGCTCAGCGCGGCGGCGCCGGCGACACGCGCGTTTCAGCCGCCTCGAAGAACCAGGCACTCCAGGGGCGATGGCCGCCGAGCACACGCTGGCGGCGCCACCCGAGTGTTGTGAGTTGCCGTGAGAGCGCCCGCCGCATCACGCCATGGGTGACGCCGAGAGTGTTCGAGTCGGCGGCCTGCGCCACAAGCCAATCCGCGGCGGCCTGAACGCGGAGTTGTTCTGCGAGTGCGAGATCTTGCCCCCGGGCAATGTCATACGCCCACTTGAGATGAATCAGGACCTCCCAGAGGCCGATCGGGAGTCGACCCTGCACTCGCGGAATGTCGAGCGGAATCTCTCGGAGTAGCGAGCAAGAGGTGACGGGACGCTCGCCCGCGAGGCATCCCGCCGCCTCGACGGCACGCCGCAGATCGCTCGAGACGATCGCGTCGGCAACGGTTGCCAAGCGGCGGAGTTCTTCCGGCGGGCGGCTGCTCGAGCGAACGCCGGCGACGTCATAATCGACTCGTGACTGCATGACGCCATCACGCGTGTGCCGCCCGCCGACAATACACGAGGAGGGTCCGTGCCGACCAAGGACGATGAGACCAGCCATCAACGCGGCAATCCTGGGGGGTCGAGATGGGCTGCTAGATAACGTTTGAGTTCACCCGCGGACGGAAGCCCGCTGTAGGCCGTCGGGTGGAACGATGGGTTAGGCCTCAGCAATGGCAGCAATGGAGACCTTCAAGCCGGGAATGCGCGCTGGCAACCTGGCGCCTTGGCGGGCCGGCGGGTTGGAAGGGAACCACCTTAGCCACTCCTCATTCATGCCCGCGAAGTCGTCCTCATCTGCGAGCACGACGGTAGCGCTGACGATCTTGTCTAGCGAACTGCCAGCTGCCTCAAGGATGGCTTGGATGTTAGTGAGGCACTGCCTGGTTTGCTCTTGAATCGTTGTGCCTGTGATCGCATTGGTCGCGGGATCCGTTGGAGCGGTGCCTGAGACGAACACCAACCCGGCCGCTTTGACCGCCTGGCTATACGCTGGCGGTGGCTCTGCAGCCTTTGGCGTGAAGACGATCTGGCGAGCCATTGCTTCCTTTCGGTTGAACGATACGCGCAGCTCTGCGCTCTGAGGCCTAACGTGCCTCAGGTAGGACTAGATAAGACGGCAGAAACTGACGTGCGGCGGCATGTTCCGCACGTGGCGTGCAGCATAAGACGGGAGCGGACGAGCAGCAAGAAGTGCGGCAAGTCCTTGCTGCGTTGCACGATCCCTGCGTTCAACGTCTGAGAATGCAGTCGCCTATTTGTGCGCGCGAGATGCTGATAAGACGGCCGCGGGGCAGGTGATAGAGGGCGTGGCCCACTCCTCGGAAGGCGCACGTGGGCCCGGAAGCAGAATTCCCCCCCCTCCGTGGCTGGCGTCAGGGGCGGCGCAAGGGGAGGTGCAGGGCGATGCGCCCTGACGTGGTGACCAGACGTCCGCCGCTCGCGCGAATGATGCGATCGGCGAGCGCGCCGTCGGGCGTTCGCGGATCGGCATCGACTCGCGGCAACTTCAGTCGGAGTTCGCCCGCCGTATGCTCGACGAGCAGGTCGAGTGAAGTGCCGGTCGGAGCGTGGGACACCGCGTTCCGGAGCAGCAACGTCACCGCCTCCTGCAAGCGTTCCCGGTCACCGAGAAACGTCGGAATGGCCGGCGCGATCGTCGCATGAACGACCACGCCGCGCGACTCGGCTTCAGCGGTCACGCCCGGGAGGATCGTCGCCAGCAGGTCGGCGAAGCGCACGAGATCATGTCGAAGCGGCAACGTGCCGAGGTCGAG
>JACMLI010000409.1 GCA_014379705.1 Gemmatimonadaceae bacterium | reverse complement strand
GCGCTCACGCGTCGATCGCGGGGACCTGGCGGGCGCGGCAGGCATCTACATGTCGTACTGGATCGGCCGCATCCGCTGGGGGTTGATGCCGCGGCGGCAGAAGGCCTCCATCGTCCGAACGGTCACGAAGGTCGCGCACGAGTTCGGGATGATCGGCGGGACGAACATCGCCCTCGACGCCTATGGATCGATCGCGTCGCCGGTGCGCCTCATTGCGGGGAGCCGGACGCGCGCGACGGCCCGCGCAGCTGTCGACGTGTTGTCTGCGGCGCTGCCGAATGCCCATGTGCGGGTCGTCGATGGTGCCGGCCACATGAGCCCCTTCACGCACGCGGATGCCGTGAGCGCGCTCGTCGTGGAGCACGTCACCCGGGGCGAGCGCTGACGTCAGGCAACTCCCGTGATGTGGGTGGCCGGAAGGGCGACGGGTGGCGCCAACGCCCCGGGGGAGGCACGTTCACGCGCCCTCGCTGCGCCGTGCTTTCACATCCGGAGTTCGTATGCCCGGTCGAAACGGTATCCCCTCGATCCTCCCCTTGGTATCCCTCGCCTTTGTTGCGGGATGCGCTGCAGGGGAGACGAGCCCACCAGGTACGGATGCCACGCCCAACCTGCGCTTCGCGGTGTCCATCGACGCGGCGGCCAGCAGCACGCCACTGGATGGCCGGGTGCTCGTGCTCATTGCCGCCGACGAGACCGGAAGGGCCTCGCGCTACACGAGCGACCCGATCGGCGTCGGGTTCAACAAAAAGATGCCCGAGCCGCGCCACCTGCTGAACGACTTCGACAACACCGCGCAGGCTTTCGGGGTGGACGTCGAGGACCTCGCTCCCGGGGCCAGCGCGATCGTCGACGGCACCACGCTCGGTTACCCCATCGAATCGCTCGGCAACCTGCCCGCCGGGGAGTACTGGGTGCAGGGGGTGCTCCACGTATACGAGACGATCACTCGTGGCGACGGGAAGGTGCTCAAGCTCCCGATGGATCGTGGCGAGGGCCAGCAGTGGACGAGCGCTCCCGGGAACCTCTACAGCGATCCCGTGAAGGTGCGCATTGACCCCTCGCGCAGCGACACCATCAGCATCAGCCTCACGAAGAAGAATCCACCGGTCGAGCCGGCGAAGGACACGAAGTACGTGAAGCACCTTCGCATGAAGAGCGAGCTGCTCTCGAAGTTCTGGGGGCGCGAGATGTACCTCGGCGCGATCGTCGTGTTGCCCGAGGGCTTCGATGAGCATCCGAACGCGAAGTACCCGCTCGCTGTGTATCACGGGCACTTCCAGTCCACGGTGAACGGCTGGCGCGAGACCGCTCCCGACGTGGAGACGGGCTCGTATGACCGCGACTCCGTGGCGAAGTATTGCCCCAACGGCCACGAGGGCAACTGGTGCACCAAGGTCGGCTACGATCGCGTCATCACCGAATACGACTGGAACTTCTTCCAGGAATGGACGGGAAAGGACTTCCCCCGCGTGCTGATGCTCACCATCCAGCACGCCAACCCGTACTACGACGACTCGTATGCGGTGAACAGCGCGAACATCGGGCCCTACGGCGACGCAATCACGAAGGAGCTCATCCCCTTTGTAGAGCAGAAGTTCCGCGGCATCGGCGAGGGGTGGGCGCGCGCGCTGTATGGCGGATCCACCGGTGGCTGGGAGGTCCTCGGCGCGCAGGTGTTCTATCCCGATGACTACAATGGCGCGTTCGCGAGCTGCCCCGATCCGATCGACTTTCGCGGCTATACGACGGTGAACCTGTACGAGGACGAGAACGCGTACTGGTACGATGGCGGCCCGTTCCGTCGTACGGAACGACCGGCGCATCGCGACAACCTGGGGAACGTGCGCGCCACCACTCGCCAGGCCAACCTCCGCGAACTCGTGCTCGGCGACAAGACGCGCAGCGGTGGACAGTACGACGTGTGGGAAGCCGTGTTCTCCCCTTCGGGAACCGACGGCTACCCAAGGCGCATCTGGGACAAGCGCACGGGCGTGATCGATCGCGAGGTCGCGAACTACTGGCGCGAGAACTACGACCTCGTGCACATCATGCGGCGAGACTGGGCGAAGCTCGGGCCCAGGCTGCGCGGCAAGATCGAGATCTACGCCGGTGCACACGACAACATCTATCTCAACAACGCCGTGTATAACGCCGAGGACTTCCTCGCGAAGGTGAAGAACCCACTGTCGGACGCGAAGGTCGTCTACGGCGTGAAGGACGAGCACTGCTTCAGTGGCGACACGACCGAAGTGAACGCTTTCTCGCGCCTCACGTATCACTCGCGCTTCATCAGGAAGATGCGCGACCACTGGCTCAAGACGGCACCTGCTGGTGGTGACGTCACCAGCTGGCGGTATTGATCGCCGCTCACAGGTCCCTCCCATGATGCGTCACTCGATTGGCCTCGTCGTTATCGCGCTGTCGACACTCACGGCGTGTCGCAACGGCGAACGCCCCCCCGCTGCCAGTGACACCGGTTCGACTGCCACCGCGTCGCGCGGCGTTCGTGAGGCAGTGGTCGCGACTGCCGAGTCCGTGATGGTGGTCTCCGCGTCGCCCTACGCGACGCGTGCCGGTCTCGAGGTGTTGCGCAGCGGCGGCAACGCGGTCGACGCGGCGGTCACCGTGGCGTTCACGTTGGCGGTGACGTATCCGGCCGCGGGCAACATCGGCGGTGGCGGCTTCATGGTGGCCCGCGTGAACGGCACCAACGTGGCCCTCGATTTCCGTGAGGTCGCGCCCGGAGCCGCGTCGCGCGACATGTATCTCGATGCCGCCGGGAACATGACCGATCGCAGCGTCACCGGCGCGCTCGCTGCCGGTGTGCCCGGATCCGTGGCCGGATTGTTCGAAGCGCACCGGAAGTATGGATCGAAGCCCTGGAATGAGCTCGTCCATCCCGCGATGGTACTCGCGGAGCAGGGCTTCGTGATCGACACCGCGTTCAGCGACGATGACGAAGGTGGTGCCCACCGCCTGGGGCTCGATTCTGCCAGCGCCGCCCTCTTCTTGCGCAACGGACGCTTCGTTGCGGTGGGAGATACCTGGCGCGCCCCCGAACTCGGCGCCGTGTTGCGTCGCATTGCCGAGCGTGGTCGCGACGGTTTCTACAGCGGGGAGACGGCAGACCTCATCGTGGCGGCGATGAAGCGAAGTGGGGGAATCATCTCGCATGCGGACCTGGCGGGGTACAAGGCGATCTGGCGCACGCCGCTGGAGTTCGACTATCGCGGCCACCGCGTCGTCTCGATGCCCCCGGTCTCGTCAGGTGGCCTGACCCTGGCGCTCATTCTCGGCATCCTCGAGGGGAGCGACATCGCGTCGCACGGCTGGCGATCGCCAGGGTCCATCCACTTGCTCGCCGAAGCGGAGCGACGTGCCTTCGCGCGGCGCAACTCTCTCCTCGGCGACCCGGCCTTCGTAAAGATCCCCGTGGCGAGCTTCCTGTCGAAGGACACCGCCAAGGCGCTGCGCGCCGAGATCACCGCGACTTCGTCCGGGAGCGGCGGGGGTGACGCAACAGAGGAGCCGCGGCACACGACGCACTTCTCCGTGGTCGACGCACGGGGCAACGCAGTGGCCATTACGACGACCCTCAACGAGAGCTACGGTGCCGCGTTCACGGTGCCCGGTGGGCAGTTCCTGCTCAACGACGAGATGGACGACTTCACCGGCAAGGTCGGCGCGGTGAACGCGATGGGACTCGTGCAAGGGGCGAAGAACGCCATTCAGCCAGGCAAGCGGATGCTCTCCAGCATGACGCCGACGATCGTGCTCGACTCGTCAGGCGCGCCGGTGCTCGTGACGGGTGCCGCCGGAGGTGCGTACATAATTACCGCGGTCGCGCACCAGATCGTGTCGCTCTTCGATTATCACCGTCGCCTCGCCGACGCCATGGCGGCGCCGCAGTTCCATCACCAGGACGTTCCCGATTCGCTCGTGGTGGAGCAGGTGCCGTGGGCGGACAGCGCGGCCAGCTTCATGAAGCCGCTCGGCCACGCGGTGAAGCCTTCTCCGTGGGGGTTCCTGGCGAACGTGCAGAGCATCCATCGCGATGCGGGGAAGTGGCATGGCGTGACGGAGCCGCGCGGGTACGGCCTGGCGCAGGGATACTAGGCGGCCAGAAACGGGGCCTGACCCATTTCCAACGCTGTGCGCGGTTCGCGCGTCTGGGTGGGGGAGATGCCGCTTCCCTCCTCCCGCCCCGACCATTGTCGTTAGGCAGGCCCGCCAACCCCGCGCCCGGCTCACCGTCGCTCTCCGCGCGGGATCCCGATGTCATGTCGCGGATCCTGCGGGAGTTCTGGCGTCCGCTCGTGACGTACGCGGACCGCCTGCTCGATGACCACGCCGCGGCCGAAGACGTGGTGCAGCGCGCGCTGATCCGCCTGTGGGAACGCGATCACGCCATCCCGGGTGGCGCTGCGCTGCGGCCGTTCCTCTATCACGTGGTGCGCAACCTCGTGGCAAACGAATGGCGACGGTCGGCGAATCATGATCGCCGGTTCACGTCGCTGGATGCAGAAGACGAGGGGGAGGTGACCCTCCGCCCCGACGTCGCGTTCGACACCATGGACCTCGAGGCGGCGGTCCTTCGCGCGATCGAACTGCTCCCGCGCCGACGCCGGGAAGTCGTGGTGCTCTCACGCTTTCACGGCCTCACCAATGCCCAGATCGCCGAGGTCCTTGGCATCTCGCCGCAGACCGTGGCGAACCAGTTGGTGAGCGCGCTGCGGGGGCTTCGCAGTTGCCTGGCGGATCGGCTCGGTGGTTCGAGCACCCCGATCCTCCGCGTCGTTCGCGGAGACCGCGAGTAGTATCGCGGGGCAGGTCGCGGGTTAGGGGGATGAAGGCGTCGTCCCGACGCCGTCGAACCCCGTGCAGGCCATGGTCGCGTGGATGACCTGATCCTCGGATATCTGCAAAACACCCTGACGCCCGACGACGCTTCGCGACTCGAGGCGTGGAGGCGGGCGTCGGCGGCGAACGAAGCACGCTTCAACGACCTCGCCCAGCTCTGGCGGGTCGCCGAGCGTCCCGATCCGCGCATGTCCGGCGGGGGCGCCCCGTCCCTCGAGACGCTGCTGCATCGCACGCCACATCGCGCACGTCCCGCGACGCGACAGGCATCGTGGCGATGGCCGGCCATCCTTGGCACGGCAACGGCCGTCGCCGCGGCACTACTCCTGATCGTCCAACTGCGCGCTGAGTCCTCCCGCGCGAGCAACCCAACCAGCAGTGCCGAGTTCGTCACCGATACGGCCGAGATGGCCACGGCGCGACTCGACGATGGAAGTGTCGTGCGACTCGCGCCGAGCAGCCGCCTGCGCGTGTCGAGCGGAACCCAGGATCGCGAGAACTGGCTCGATGGCCACGCCTTTTTCGCCGTGGCGGCCGACAAGAAGCGACCGTTCCGTGTGCGCACGCGCGCCGGAAGCGTGGAAGTGCTCGGCACCCGTTTCGACCTCAAGGTCGAGGGTTCGGAGTTGCAGGTGGTGGTCACCGAAGGACGTGTCGCGCTCAACGCGGCGAACGAACGGCGCCTCGTGGTGGCGGGGGAAACGGGACGGGTGAGCGCCGAGGGCGTGATCACGGTCAGTCGTACGCTCGACGCGCCGGAGCTGCTCAACTGGACGCGCAACTTCCTCGTCTTCCAGGACACGCCGTTGCACCAGGTCGCACGCGAGCTCGAGGAGCGCTACGGCGTCCGCGTCCTCGTGCCCGACAGCGCGTTAGGCGAGCGTACGGTCACGGCGTGGTTCACCCAGCAAAGTCTCGACCAGGTATTGCAGGCGGTCTGTCGCGCAGTGCAGGCGCACTGCACGCAGGCGAACGGGATGGCAAGCATCGAACCCTGACCGCACGGGGCGTCGCACCACCCCCGCGACGCGTCGAGGCAGTCACTGGACAAGGAGGACGGATCGTGAACTCACGTGTTGTCATCGCGTTGTCGTTCCTGGGGAGCGTCGACGTCCGCGCGGCGTCGGCCCAGCAGACGATCGACGCCCGGATGCCGCGCATGCAGCTGGCGGCGAACGTGCGGGAGACCTTGACGGCGCTGCAGAAGCCGGCGCGACTGCGCGTGGAGAACGCGCCGCTCGACACGGCCCTCGTCAAGCTGCACCAGAAGTCGGGCGTGGCACTCGCCTACAGCCCGTCGCTCGTGCCCGGGTCGCGTCGCGTGACGTGCCTGTGCAGCAACGTGTCGGTGGGCCGCGCACTGGAGCTCATGCTCGCCGGCCTCGGCATCCAGGTGACGGAGCTCGACGGAGACATGGTGCTCCTCGTGCCCGAAAAGCCCGCCGGGGGCATCGAGGTGCCGACGCTCCGCGAAGGCATGCGCTCCCCCATGCGCATCGACGCGTCGATAGCGCCGGTAGCCGTGGGCCGCATCGTCGGTCGCATCAGCAGCACGACCACAGAACAGGCAATCGGCGCCGTCCAGGTGACGATCGATGGCACGCAGCTCGGCGGCCTCACGGGTGACGATGGCCAGTACGTCATTCCCGGGGTTCCAGACGGCACGCATACCGTGCGTGCGCGGCGTCTCGGGTACGCGGTCGGGTCCCGCAGCGTGCAAGTCAACGGCGGTGACGCGCGCGCGGATTTCGCGCTGACGCCGATCTCCGTCTCACTCGACCAGGTCGTCGTGACGGGCACGGCAGGGCAGGCGCGTCGTCGCGAGATCGGCAACTCGGTCGGCTCGATCAACGCCGAGCAACTTGCGGTGGCGCCACGGTCGACGACGAGCGAACTGCTCCAGGGACAGGTGGCTGGCGTGCAGCAATTCGCCAACGAGGGGCAGGTCGGGTCGGGGAGCACGATCGCGATTCGCGGACTGAGCTCCGTCACCCAGAGCTCGGAGCCGCTGATCTACGTGGACGGCATCCGGGTGAACAACCAGACGTACATGAACAACACGCTGACGCGCTCGAGCGCAGCGGGGAATCCGGGTGCGGCTGGCGCGCAGAACTCGCCAAAGCCGCTCGACAACCTGAATCCCGATGACGTGTTACGCATCGAGGTGATTCGCGGACCGGCGGCCACGACGCTGTATGGCACCGAAGCCGCAGCCGGCGTGGTGCAGATCTTCACGAAGCGCGGCCAGAGCGGCGGCCGCGCACAGTGGGCCGGCGTGCTCTCGGGTGGCGTCCGCACGCAGACCGCCAACACGATGGGTCCGGTGGTGGGCAACGACCCCACCTACATCGGCCTCAAGAAGTTCCTGCGCAACGGCGGCCAGAACGAGGCCGACCTGTCGGTGAATGGCGGCAACGAGGCGGTGCGCTATTTCCTCTCAGGCACCCACGAGTATGCGCAGGGCACGCTGCCCAAGAACGATTCGCGGCGCGTCGGCTTGCGCGGCAACTTCGGGTTTGCGCCGCAGAAGTGGCTCAATGTCGACGTCAACACCGCGTTCTCGAACCGGAAGTCCAACTTCCTCGAGAGCGGTGACAACACGTACGGCTTCCTGCTGAACGTCTTCCGCGGCACGCAGGACTACACCGGCGGCAAGCACGACATCCTGCTCGACATCGACAATTCGTCGAGCATCGATCACTTCGTTGGTGGCGTGACCTTTTCCGGCACGACGGGCCCCGCGCTCTCCACGAAGCTGACGGTAGGCGTGGACTACACGAATTCATTCAACGAGGAGACGATCCCCTTCAACTTCCAGCTGCTCCCGCTCGGCCAGCGGAACACGAGCAACTGGACGCATCGCACGCTGACCGCGGACCTCGCGTCGACGTGGACGAAGCAGCTCCCGGGGAAGATCAGCTCCTCGCTCTCCGTCGGGGGCCAGTTCTTCCAGGACTTCGACCACACGCAGCTTGGCACGGCCGAAGGCTTCGGCGGGCCGGGTGACGTGACCCTGAGCTCGGGCGCCACGTCGCGCGCCAACGAGATCATGATGACGACGGTCAATGCCGGCCTGTTCGTGCAGGAGATGGTCGGGTTCTCCGACAAGCTCTTCCTCACCTTCGGCGCGCGCGCCGACGGCAACAGCGCGTTTGGTTCGGACCTCGGGTTGCAGGTCTATCCCAAGGTGAGCGCGTCGTACGTGCTCTCCGACGAGGGCTTCTGGCCCGCGTGGTGGCAGGTCATGAAGGTGCGTGCTGCCTGGGGCGAAGCGGGCAAGGCGCCAGGCGCATTCGACGCCGTGCGAACGTGGACGCCGGTCGCCGGCTACGAGGCGCAGGCTGGCGTGACGCCGCAGAACATCGGCAATCCCAGCCTCGGCCCCGAACGCACGGGCGAGATCGAGTTCGGCTTCGAGACGTCGGCCCTCAACGATCGCCTGTCCGCCGACGTGACGTGGTACCAGAAGACCACGCGTGATGCGCTCTTCCGCGTGACCACGCCGCCATCCGAGGGCTTCCTCATCGCCTCGCTGCGGAACACCGGCAAGATCCAGAGCAAGGGACTCGAGGTGAGCGTCACGGGCGTGCCCGTGGACTTCAAGAACCTGCGTTGGACGCTCACGGGACGGTTCGCGTCGAACAAGAGCGACGTGCTCGACCTGGGAGGCGCGCCGCCGTTCACGGTGGGCTTCGCGTCGAATGGCCAGTGGATTCGCGAGGGCTACCCGGTGGTCTCCGCGTTCGGGCGCAAGGTCACCAACCCCGACGCGATGGCCGAGCCGGTCTACGCCGCCGACCAGTACCTCGGGCCCATCTATCCCACGCACAACTACGGGTTCAACACGTCGGTCGAGGTGTTCCGTCGCCTCACGTTAGGCGCGCTCGCCGAGGGATCCGGCGGCCACATCGCGCTGAACAACATGCCCTGGCAAACGGCACGTCGAAACCTCTGGCCCGAGTGCAACGATCGCGCACCGCTCACGAACCAGCCGGCCATCTGGCGCGCGCGCTGTGCCGGACCGCTGCAGGATCGCGAGTCGTGGATTCGTCCGGCCGACTACTTCAAGCTGCGCACGCTCACGGCACAGTACCAGGTGCCCAAGGGGCTCGTGCCCTTCGCCAGCTCCTCGGCGCTTTCGTTGATGGTACAGAACCCGTGGAAGTGGCAGCGCCATCCCGGCCTCGACCCCGAACTCACGCGTGGCGGCACGTTCTCCGTGTTCCCGGCGCGCTACGAGTACTACCAACTCCCCCCTTCGCGCCTCGTGACGTTGTCGGCGCGACTCACCTACTGACCGGGAGACGACCCATGCCTCGCATGCAAAGAATCTCCTCCCTGGTGGCCGCTGTCGCGGTGCTTGCGACCGGTGCCTGCTCACTGACCGACGTCTCCAACCCGGGGCCGATCCAGGACGCAGCGCTCGACAATCCGGCCGCCGGGCGCACGATCTTCATTGGACTGGTGTCCGACGTCGAAGTGGCCGTGGGCTCTGCCGCGTACTACGCGGGCGTGGCCTCCACCGACCTCAACGCCGACGCCACGCAGAACTGGGTCCAGAACATGGGCGCCGGCCGGCTCATCACCGAGGAGTCGAGCTACATCTGGGATGAAGCCCAGTCGGCACGTTGGAGCGCCGAGCAGGGCATCGCGCGCCTCAAGAAGACGCAGGCCGATCCAGATCGCAGCCCGTGGATCGCCGGGAGCTACCTGTGGGCTGGCTACGCCAACCGTATCCTGGGCGACTTTGCCTGCGTCGCCGTGTTCGACGGTGGCCCGTCGCAGCCGAACGCCGAATACTATAAGCGCGCCATCACGCACTTCGAGTCGGCCATCGCTGTTGCCACCGCGATCGGGCCGACGATGGACTCGATTCGCACGGCGGCCAATGCCGGGATCGCCCAGGCGCAGTTGATCCTGGGTGACTACGCAAAGGCAGCAGCGGCCGCCGCGCTGGTTCCGGACGGCTTCCGCTGGGTGGCGCATCGGTCAGGCAACACGGTCCGCGAACAGAACCGCGTGTGGGAAGGCACGGTGCTCTCGACGCAGGCGACCGTGCACGGCACCTACAGCGCCGGCCTTGGCGCGAGCGGCGACCCCCGCACGCCGTGGGTGGACCTCAAGAAGACGGGATCCAGCGGGCTGCGCCCGTACTACCAGCAGGCGAAGTATCCCGACCGGGCCGTCGACATTCCGCTGGCCAAGGGCCAGGAAATGCGCTTGATCGAAGCCGAGGTGCTGCTGCGCGCCGGCAACGTGGGTGGTGCGGTCGCGAAGATCAACGCCGTTCGCGCGTTGAACACCGTTGCCCCGGTGACGGCGACGACGGTGGCGGAGGCGTGGCTCGTGCTCGACCAGGAACGACACCTCACGCTCTGGCTCGAAGGACGCCGGCTGCGAGACAATGCGCGACTGAGCGCAGCGGGCCTGAGTTCCTGGGCGGCTACGTTCATGCAGGGGCGGAACGCATGCTTCCCCCCGAGCCTCAACGAGATCGCCTCCAACCCCAATCTCTGATGCGCACCTTTCCCTCGAGGGCCATTGCCCTCCTCGTCGCCGTTGCCGCGTGTTCGGCGCCTGCCGAGAAGAAGGCCGAAGACACGACCGTCGCGGAGCGGAAGCCGGAGGCGACGTCGCTCTCGGGCAAGCCGTTCTATGCGCGCGACATTCCCGCGGCAACGCGCACGACCCTCGAGGCAAACCTCGCGGCGGCCAAGGCCGCGTACGATCACACGCCCGAGAACGCGGACTCCGCGATCTGGTACGGTCGCCGGCTCGCATACCTCGAGCGGTACCAGGACGCGATCGCGGCCTTCTCCGATGGCATTGCGAAGCATCCGGATGACGCGCGCTTCTACCGCTTCCGCGGCCATCGGTACCTGACCGTGCGGGAATTCGACAAGGCCATCGACGATCTCCAGAAGGCCGCCGACCTCGTGCGAGGAAAGCCGGACTCCACCGAGCCCGATGGCGCGCCTAACGCGCGCAACATCCCGACGAGCACCCAGCAGGGCAACATCTACTACCACCTCGCGCTCGGTCACTACCTCAAGGCCGACTACGAGCTGTCCCTCGCCGCGTGGCAGGAAGCCATGCGCCTGGCCCGCAACAACGACACGAAGGTCGCGGTGAGCGACTGGACGTACATGACCCTGCGTCGCCTCGGGCGCGAAGCCGAGGCGAAGAAGGTGCTCGACCCCATCACGCCCGAGCTCGATGTCATGGAGAACACGGCGTACCATCGCCGGCTCCTGCTGTACAAGGGGCAGTTCCCGGTCGACTCGTTGCTCAACCCGGCGAGCGCGAACGAACTGCAGTTCGTGACGCAGGGGTACGGCGTCGCCAACTGGTACATCGCGAACGGCGACAGCGCGAAGGGCAACGAGATCCTCGATCGCGTGCTCGCCAGCAACTACTGGGCGGCCTTCGGCTTCATCGCCGCCGAGGCCGACGTGGCGCGTCGCGGCAAATGATCCGCAGCATTTCCCGCGTCGCCGGCATGGCCTTCGCGTGTCTGCCGGTGGCGCTCGGGGCCCAGGCGCTCCCGACGACACTGGAAGGATTGCGCTGGCGCCACATCGGCCCCGCCGCCTACGGGGGTCGCATTGCCGACCTCGCCATCGATCCTCGCAATCCGTCGACCGTGTACGTCGGCGCGGCGAGTGGCGGCATCTTCAAGTCGGTGAACGCGGGTGCGACGTGGACCCCGGTGTTCGACGAAACGAGCGGCGCGCAGTCGATCGGAGCGCTCGCGATCGCTCCCTCTGACCCCAACGTGATCTGGGCGGGGACGGGCGAAGCGAACAACCGTCAGTCGTCGTCGTGGGGCAACGGTGTCTATAGAAGTGTCGATGCGGGCCGGACGTGGGAAGCTCTGGGGCTCGCCGAAACGCACCACATCGGCCGCATCGTCGTCCATCCCACCGATCCCAACACGGCGTGGGTCGCCGCGGTCGGGCACCTGTGGGGTCCCAACGCGGAACGCGGGTTGTTTCGCACGCGGGATGGCGGGCGCACGTGGGACCACGTGCTCAGGATCGACCAGAATACCGGTGCCACCGACGTGATCCTGGACCCGGACGGTCGCACGCTCGTGGTGGCGACGTACCAGCGGCAGCGTCGCGCATTTGGCTTTGACGGCGGTGGTCCCGGCAGTGGCCTGCATCGATCGAGTGATGGTGGCGACACATGGCAACGCCTGGCGAGCGGCCTTCCGACGGGCGACATCGGCCGCATCGGGCTGGCGCAGGCGCCGAACAAGCCGGACGTGATGTACGCGGTCATCGAACATGCGCGCCTGGGCGGCGTGCATCGTTCTGATGATCGCGGGGTGACCTGGCGGCGCGTGAACCCGATCAACCCGCGTCCCATGTACTACTCGAACCTCCGCGTCGACCCGACGGACGCCGAGCACCTGTGGATGCTCGATGCGTACCTGTTCGAGTCGAGGGACGGTGGCAAGACGCTGGCCAGCGACAGCACGGGGGCGGGGATCCACGTCGACCATCACGCGCTCTGGATCAACCCGCGCGACCCGAAGCACATGTTGTTAGGCAACGATGGCGGCTTGTACGTCACGCACGACGGGTCGCGCACGTGGCGGATGTTCGACAACATCCCGATCGGCCAGTATTACGACATCGCGGTCGATCGCCGCTCACCGTATCGCATCTATGGCGGCACGCAGGACAACGGCACGTGGGCGGTGCCGAGCCGTTCGTGGAACGAGGCCGGCATCACGAACGACCAGGTCACGCACCTCGCCTACGGCGACGGCTTCTACGCGATGCCCGATCCCGCCAATCCACGCATGGCGTACGCCAATTCGCAGAACGGACGCGCGTACTTCGTCGACCTCGAGACGAAGGAACAGCGCCTCATCCGTCCGGCTCCTGCGGATACCAGCGAGACCTACCGGTTCGGGTGGGCCACCCCGGCGATGACGTCGCCGCACGACCCGAATACGTACTACTACGGTGGCAACCGGCTCTTCCGAACGCGCAATCGCGGGCAGGGCTGGGACGTGATCAGTCCCGACATGTCGCGCCGGCAAGCGTCGACGTCGCTCCCGATCATGGGCCGGCTGCGCGACTCGCTCACGTTGTCGCGCGACGATGGCGTGAGCGACTACGGCGTGATCACCACCATCAGCGAGTCCCCTCGTCACGCAGGGCGCATCCTGCTCGGGACCGACGATGGCCTCGTGCACCTCACGCGCGACGGCGGTGCGACATGGCGCGACATCACGTCGTCGATCGGCGTATCGGGCACGCCGTGGGTGAGCCGTGTGCTGCTCTCGGAGCACGATCCCCAGGTGGCCTGGGCGGCGTTCGACGCCCACCAGGACGACGACTTCTCGTTCCTGCTCTACCGCACCGCCGACGGCGGCACCTCGTGGCAGCGCGTGGGCGCGCAGGTGCCCAGCGGGTACGTGATCAATGCCATCGCCGAACATCCGGATGCACGCGACGTGTTGTTCGTCGGCACGGAGTCCGGGTTGGTGATCAGCTACGACGCCGGACGCACGTGGGCCCAGCCGCGGGGGACCCTGCCGCGCGTCCCCGTGGACGACATCGTGATTCACCCCGACACGAAGGACGTGGTGCTCGGCACGCACGGGCGAAGCCTGATCGTGCTCGACGATGCGCGTGTGCTGGCACTGGGTGACCCGTCGAAGTCGGCCGCGCTGCGACTCGCCACGCCATCGCCCGCCACACTTGGCTACGTGGCGCGTGCCATCCCCTCGGCTGGTGCCGCACGGTACGCGGGCGACAACGCACCGCCGGGTGCGCTGATCACGTACGTCCTCCCGGCCGGTGCCCCGGATTCGGTCACGATCACCATGCGCGACGCGCGCGGAACGCAGGTGGCGCAGGTGCGCGGCTCGGGAGGCGCGGGCGTGCATCGCGTGTCGTGGGACCTGCGGCATCCCCTGCCCTACAAGCCCGTTGCTGCCGATGCTGTCTGGTTCGGGCCACCGAAGGGGGCGTGGGTGCTGCCGGGGTCGTATCGCCTCACGCTGGCCAGCGGCTCGACGGAATCCCACGCGACCCTGGTGGTGCGCCCCGATTCGCGCGTGGCGCGCGCGGCGT